>CACZRU010000224.1 GCA_902783605.1 uncultured Lachnospiraceae bacterium | reverse complement strand
TTGTCTAAGCAATTTTTCAAGTTCATTCTCAGGGACTTCAATTCTAGCAAGATCATTCCCATGCATCCTGACTCTGTACTGAGTGAAACCCTGAAGTGACATGAACTCTTCCGCCTGCTCAACCATTTTAAGCTTTGATTTCTCCAGTTTTTCACCTGTTACAAACCTGGTAGCAAGACAAGCAAATGAAGGCTTACACCATGTTTCTAAGCCCAGTTCTTTAGACAGTTCCCTGATTTCAGACTTATATAGTCCCGCCTCCTGTAATGGGCTTTTTATCCCAAGTTCTTCTATAGCTCTGTGTCCTGGGCGGTAGTCAGAAAGATCGTCCATATTTGATCCCTCAGCCACATAAGCAATCCCCTCATCAGAGGCTAGACTAAGAACATTGGAAAAAATATTCCTCTTACAGATATAGCATCTGTTCTTAGGATTTTCCGCCACTCCAGCAACCGACAGAATATCCTTCTCTACTGTTATAAGCCGTATACCTTCCGTCTCACAGAATTCCTTTACAAAGATATATTCTGCTTCAGGAAAGAATGCTGTTTTCATAGTGACAGCAGTCACATTTTCTCCCAAAACTTTCTTTGCTGTTTTAAGAAGAAATGTCGAATCTACTCCACCTGAAAATGCGACTAACAACTTTTCATATCCAGATATTATTCTTTTTAATTCTTCATACTTTCTCTTCATACACACTCTTATAAATATCTTAGTTAGAATAAGACTTCTTAATAGAAACGCCTATCTTCTATCACTTGGAAGACAGGCGTACCTATAATTCATTCTATTATTTACTTATATCTACTTCTACTTATATCTACTTCTTCAGTGCTTTTCTCACAACTCCCTTTGGATCCTTAATGAGAAGTGTTGCAACCCAGATCACAAGTGCCAGTGCAATTACAGAAAGACCTAGAAATGCATCATTTATCATATCCGCTGGTGCCGGATTAAAGAATTCTTCTCTCAGCTCTGCATACTCAAATATAGCATCTACTGTCCACATAAGGGATGCACCCCAGAACATAAACATCAAAGGTGAAAGATTCAGGCTGTCATCTTTCCTGTTGTACCAGATAACGGTTACAACTACTGCAGCAAAAACTGTTAATAATAATGTCATGCCTTCTCCCCCTTTGCTTCAAGTGCCTTAGACGAAACACTCTTCTTTTCTAATACACTTACCACCAGGCAGATAATTCCCCAGACCAGTGTAATAAGTAGAGCCATGCAGACTCCCACCGTCGCCATCTCCTTTAGCATTTCCGCCGTATCCTCAGGACTTCCCATCGCCGTCAGGAATGGGAAAAATGGCACAATCTCACCATGCCAGATATGTTCAAATAATAGAAGTACAGAACCTCCAAGAAGCATATTTCTAAGCCAGCTCAGCTTTCTTGAAAGAGGCGTATGAGTTTTTTCACTAACTTCACCAGAAGATTTTGAAGATGACTCTCCAACTCTAATTCCCGATTTTTTTTCTGACTTCTCAACTACCTTTTCAACTACTGTTACAACTGCAGCCTCAGCCACCGAAACTAGAAAACACGCCATAATAATACCTCCTTATCGTGAATCTAATTCGATTATACTTTGCATCAAAACTTCAGTCAATCAAATAGTAAAAAATGGGAAATACATCCTAAAATTTAGGAATATACACATCAAATTCCATCTCTCCGGCATCTTTATCAGCTTTTACATATATGTCACCATAAAGACTCTGAGCTATCTCCCTCGACTCAAAAAGTCCTATTCCACTGCCACCAGTTTTTTCAGCATTGGAGCCTCGCCAGAAGCTGTTGAAGATATATGGAAGCTCCTTCTCACTCAGCACCTCGCCTTTATTCTTCACCACAAAATAGTATCCATCCTCTTCTTTATTAAGGCTGACACTTATGCCTCCCCCATTTCCATACTTAATTGCGTTGTCCATGAGCTGTGACAATATCCTGCAGATTCCGCTCTTATCACTTTTTACTATAGCATTATGTCCCACCTCAAATGAGTATGGTATGCTGAGCATTTTCAGTCTGTTGCTGTACTCTTCCTCTAAGAAAACTTTCAACTCCTCAATATAAAATGAGTCTATTTCCGGTGTGAAGTTCACTACCGTTCCGGACGCTTGATCTATAAGTTCCTTCACCAGCTCTGTCACATCATCCGCATTCTTGCTGATCTTCTTTGCAACCTCAGCATCACTCTCATTTACCTGTCCATCCGGCTGATAGAGCCCAGTTATAATAGCATCTGCATACAGCTTAATATTTGCAACCGGCGTCTTAATTCCATGTGCGATTGTCGTAAGCATAGTCATGTGATCACGGCTCAGTTCATCAACTCTTTTCTGTTTGTTCTGCATACTATCACTGAGCATATTTATGCCCCAGATAAATCTTCCAAACATCCTATTCTTTGTTTCTGGAAGCTTCTCTGTTATCTCATTCTTTGACAGTTTTTCCGGATAAGAAGAAAGCTTATCAAATGGACGAATCACCGCATGGCTGATATAAATACATATTCCAATTGCAATAAAAAACGCAGCCAGAAGACACAGGTTCAAAACCAGCTGAAGTGATCCATAAGTCCTGTCGCTATATTCAAATATAACAAATCCGATAATATTCCCATCACTCTTAAAAGCCCAAACCTTATCCGAATGATCATCTTTATTGATAAGTGCCACACTGCTATTTCCAGCTTCTACCGACATAAAGTTAACCTTATCCGGCAGAGATGAACTTCCATATTCAGCCGAAAGTATAGACTGATTTTCTTCCATATATTCATCAATAATTTCCTGAACCTCTATCTCCGACAGCTGACTGACAGAATCGTAAGCTTTAGTTTTTTGATCATATTTTTCCTGCAGCCCTTCAACAATCCGGTTCAGCAAAATATTGGTATTCTCATTATTCCTCTTCTGTATTTCGCTAAACAAAACATTTGATATCACAAACAGCAATACAAAAAGAAGCACTATAAAAATATAAAGTTTAGCCAACTTTTTCATTTCTTAGTGCCTCCATTATTCTCAGAACCGACAGCATCTCCCGAAGAAGCTGTATTACCAAATGTATATCCAACTCTCCATACTGTCTGTATCAACTTAGGATTCTTTGGATCTTCTTCCAGTTTTTCTCTCAGCCACCTGATATGCACATTAAGGCTACCCTGTTCACTAAAGCAGCCAAAGCCCCAGACCTCATTGAATAGTTTTTCTTTTCTCAGCACCTGCTCAGGGTGTTTCATCATATACTCTAAAAGGTCAAATTCTTTTCCTGTGATAGAGATTTCATTTCCATCCTTAAATACAGTTCTGGTTGTCAGATCCATAGTGATATTATCATAGGTCAGAAGCTGTCTTTCCTCAGTCATGTCGTAGGCTCTTCTCATAAGTGCCTTTATCTTAAAGCCCAGTACCGAAACAGAAAACGGCTTATCTATATAGTCGTCCGCTCCCAGCTCCAATCCTAAGATTTTACTCTGATCATCTGTACGGGCACTCATCATAAGTACAGGAAGCTTCTGTTCTTTTCGGATTTCCTGAAGCGCCTCATACCCATCCATTCCAGGCAGCATAACATCAAGAAGCAGCAGCTTATAGGCCGCTGTTCTTAATACTTTCAGTCCCTCTTCAGCATCTGTTTTCCAATCAACCGTATAGCCCTCTCGGCGCAGGAAGTCAGATATCAAAGCTCCAAGTTCTTCATTGTCTTCAATTACAAGAATATCCGTCATAATAACTGCCTCAGAAAAAAAATATTGAACTAATTATTATTCATTGCAATCTAACAAATGATCATGTCATCCTGAACGAAGTGAAGGATTTTATATTTTTTACAATAAGATTCTTCAATATGTTCAGAATAACAATAGCTCTACAGGTAATCTATCATGATTACATTTTTCTTTCAACAACCGTTTAATGATAAAAGAAACAATTAATACTAAAGCCCTATTATTCCATTAGTATTCTCCAACCTCAATAAATCTCGGAACATCCTCAGCCGTTTCATCCTTTGTAAATGAGACATGTATTTTTCCAGTTGCATAATCAACTATTACTGTATGCACTGTACCGCTGTTATGAACATTTGAAACCTCATACTGGTCAACCACTTCACGGGCCATAAGTCCTTTTACATCCGCCACAGAGAACTTATCCTTTTCGCTGACCCATTTATTATACTTAACAAATCGGGTGGTGTTGAATTCCATCGGTGTGAATCCATCCTGGTTGCCCTTTGTAGCAAATGTATTTACAATACATAGTGCATCCGGCGTATCCCACTGCAGTCCTTCCATAAGCTCAGAATCTGTAGTCCTGAGTACTGACTTTGCATTACCTGTCGCCTGCACCTCACTGGTTGCATCCTCACAACAGAAGGCGTCTTTTTCATCCGTACATAGAAGGTTGTGACACCAGGTAAAATCACCACTTTCTCCTACAAGATATTCCCCTGCATCCCTGGCGTTGTCATAGTTTTCTAACGCGTATCTGATCTCGAAGGTGTAACATTTCTTACCCTCATAGATAAAAGGCATCCCCTCCAGAGAGCCAACATCCAGAATACCTATCATGACTCCATCATCATTTACTGCTGTTATCATATCCAGAAGGCCTAGAATACTGATAGATGTAAGACTTCTGTCACCCTTCTTCATGTGAGTTACTGCATGTAATTCAGCAAACTGATTTTCGCTTCCTGCATGCCACTCAAGATTTCTGATGGATATTCTCTCACCACTGACTGTTTTCTCTCCTCCAAGAGAAAGTGCACTGCAGGCTGTAGGTCTAAGTGCGTCTGGTATAATCTGCATAGTCAGCGCTTCGATATAGCTAATCTTTCCATTCTCAGCATAGCCCTCTTCTCCCTGGGAAATAGTTTTTGCAAAGCTGATAACCTCTGTTTTATAATCCTCAGGAAGGGAATCTATAAGCGTATTAATTCTTTTTTCAAGAGCTTCATTATTTAC
>CACZRU010000223.1 GCA_902783605.1 uncultured Lachnospiraceae bacterium | reverse complement strand
TTTACCTTTTTGAAGTCGTCTATGTCCATCATGATGAGTGACGCACCGGCTTTCATCCTGATATGGGATCCCAGTGGTTCAAGCTCCCTTGCCTTTCTGGTTATTCGGTGCTGTATCTCCGACCTGTTAAGGAGTCCTGTCAGTCCGTCAGATATCGCCACCTTCTCCAGCTTCTTGTTAGCCTCTTCCAGCTCTGCTGTGGCAGCCTGGATGAAGGTTGCCAGACGATTGATCATGGATACCTTACCCGAGAATTCCTCAGTATCCATATCAATCTTCGGAATCTCCTTGCCCGTCACATCTCCCTCTCTCTGAGCCAGAACTACCAGCGTAACATTGTGCTGATTCACATACTTGCCTGTTCTGAGGAACTCGCCAGAAGTATAGAAGCCCGAAGTAGGAGCCAGCGACTGAAATGGCATTGTCTCATTTCCTGCCTCGTCGTCGCCCCAGAAGGTCCTTCTGGCCGCACAGGAGAACACTGTGAAGGTATCAGGAATAAACTCCTGAAATGATACTGCCGCCTTATACACGCTCTCCAATATTGTCCAAGGATCACCGTACGCTATCCTAGCACGAACATTCTCTGCTATATCAGCTGTCATAACAAGAGAACCATCCTCTTTACTGGCAATCGGTGCACGGAGTATGTCCAGTCCATTCAGCTCATATAGAAATGGGAATTCCAGTGTGTTAGTAAAGAAATTCTCATCATTTTTTATATTTAGGTATTTATAGTATGTTTCGTAGGCCGGGCTTCCATCCAGTTCGTACAGGATTGGTCCAACCGCCTTCGTAACAGAAAGATATCTTCCCAGTGGCTTCCAACCGGTCACATGCAGTGTATCAACATAGTAGTCGTCTCCACCTGTCAGGAGAAAGACAGCTGCATGGTCGGAAATATCTATCAAGGAAGAATCTTCAGAACTTGAAGCCTTTGATTGCTTAGTTGCCATCGAAACGGACGAAAATACAAATGCCTCACTCTTATTCATATCCTCAGAAAATGCACCACCACCAGTGAATACTATCCTCTTCGGAAGTTCTCCCAAGTAATTGCAGTAATCCGTCATGGACATGCCACGCATAGTGGTATATGTCGTTATAGATTTTACCCAGCTGTTTGCCCGGATTGTCTTCTTAAGGCTGTTTACCACATCCCTTGCAGTATCCTCAGAAAGTGGAAATTGGAGCAGCATGAGCTTGGTGGAAGGATATTCATAAACCGTACACACAATGCTTATTGGCGCAGGGCTCTTATCACCAAGGAGAATATTTCCATTGGTGGAACATCCCATCAGGAGTGCATCAGGCAGTTCTGTTTTTATGGAACCACAGATTTTCTGAATTTTATCCTTGTCCAGTGTTTCAGTATATATCTGGAACAATACATTTGAAACAACTGAAGAATTGCACCACTGCTTTATTCTCTTCAGCATACTTGAAAGTTTATCGTCGCTTTCATAGTTGAATTGAAATTGTTTCATGTTTCCTCCCTGTTACACACAGCATAAGATCCTTCGCTTCGCTCAGGATGACAACCAGATTTTTTCTTCTCTTTCTTTTCTCTCACCACAAGATCCTTCGCTTCGCTCAGGATGACAGCAAGTTTTTCGCTTCTCAGCATGATACCTGCTTTTTCAGCATCAACTTGTTCTCATACATTCTCTCATCTGCTTTTTTCTCTATATCTTCCGGATTATCCTTGCCACAGCGAAGTTCTCCCATTCCGTAGGCAATGGAGAGCTTAACCGGAGGATTCTCCTTCTTATTATATTCTTTTATTTCATCCTTAAATCTTCTCTCACACTCTCTGTAAACCTTACCAAGGTTCATAACAGAGCTGGATTCCATAGTGACAATAAACTCATCTCCACCTGTTCTAAATATACGCCCATACTCACCAAATACATTTCTTATTATATTGGCCGCTGCGATAATATGCTTGTCTCCGGCAGAGTGACCATAAGTATCATTTACCTTTTTCAGGTAGTTTATATCAAGTTGGATTATGTAAACCAAACCGTCAGTCCTGAGTTTCATTTCTTTTTCGTATTCAGAGAAGGACATTCTGTTCTCAAGTCCAGTTAGTCCGTCTTCATGGGCCAGCTTATGCATTATCTCTGCCTCATAGCTCTTGCGGCTCATTTCCAAGAACTGAATAATCTCGTAAAATGATACAACCAGCGTGAATACGAATAGTCCTATTCTTGAAAATCTTGCTACATCATTACTTACATTTATGTAGAAACAGAGCAGATCCACAATTCCACAGCTCATCAGAAGTCCGAATGCTATCAGCATAACCAGCTGGCTGTCTTCTTTTATTTTTTTTGATAGAAATGCTACTACTACATGATAAACAGCAACAACAACTGTTACTATAAATATCGAATGTGTCACAATAAGAAGATCGTTGTAATCTCCAAGTCCGCTTCCTATAATCAAGATATGAAGCAGCAGATTGAATAACACAAGTATCTGTACAGCTAACATCCCCCTGCTCTTCTTACATCTTATAACACTGAGTACCAGAGACAGCCCCGACAATGGAAGAAGAAGGAGAGACAGATAGTTCAGAAGTCTCAGCAATCCCAGATCTGACGCAAAAACCTCCAGCATATGAACATCCGAATTAGTATAGATAGCCAGTGTGATTGCCATGACACCCAATGCAACCGTCTCAGTCTTCTGAACCGTTCTGAATTCAATGAATAAAGAAAGCACAGTGAGAAATGCACCAATTACGAATACTATGAATGTCATGATCAGTTTATAGAAATGTTCCTTCAAAAGTTCCTTATAGAACTGATAACCATTTTGATAATATACATTTTCAAATCTAGCCCACAGATTACTCTTGAGAGAATCTGCCTCAATCCTGAGATACGCATTTTCAGAAAAGTTAGGGATGACAATGTCATGAACTGCATTTCCATAAGACTGTCCGGAATATATTGGAAGCTCCGGGTGGTAGTCATAGATAAGTTCGTCATTTAGATAAACTGAGAAGTCAATATTCTTGCTTATCATCACCAGGTTGGCATCGCGAATTTCTGCTGAATTGATCGTTGTGATGATTGATGTGCTAAGTGTTTTATCATCAAACTGCAGGTCCTGCAGATCTGCCTGTATCGATGAAGGAACCCCAGTATTGTCCACATAGTACCAGTTATGAGACGCATCAACTTTGACAGTTTCTGTCTGACCAATAAATGCGTAAGGCACAACAAAAGCGAACACTGTCAGGATAAACAGTATGCATCCGGCTATTATATTTGGAATTAATAGCTGATTCTTCAAGCATGCACCCTCTTCCCCAAGTTTTCTGCTATATCCCCCATGCAGATATAAATATTATTTTATCATATCATCGTCCAAAAAGAAACAAAAAGCCCCAGCACAAACTTACTTATAAGAATGTGCCAGGGCTTTATTATTTCGTTGTTTTATAGAAACTATCTAGCTTATTGTACCAGATTACTCTATGATAGATACAACAGAACCTGAACCTACTGTTCTACCACCTTCACGGATAGCGAATCTAAGTCCCTGCTCCATAGCTACTGGGTGAATAAGCTCGATTGACATCTCTACGTTATCACCAGGCATGCAC
>CACZRU010000222.1 GCA_902783605.1 uncultured Lachnospiraceae bacterium | reverse complement strand
GTCATATCCATCCTTATCGATGCTCATGATCTTCAGGTTCTCACGGATACGGTCGAAGATGATGATTGATGAGTTGATTGAGTAACCGACGATTGTAAGCATACAAGCGATAAATGTACCACCTACTGACAGGTACATTACTGAGTATGCACAGAATACAAACATTACATCGTGTATCAGGGCAAGAACGGCACTGACACCAAATCTTGCATCACTAAATCTAAATGCTATATAAATCAGCATGAGAAGTGATGCAATTACTACAGCAAGGATTGCATCTCTCTGTGTCTCAGAACTGATCGTACTAGAAATATTCTGTGAATCAATCTTGTCGTCTGTAATACTGAATGCATCCTTAAGTGCAGTTGCCAGCTCACCACGCTTTGTTTCATCAAGGTTAGCTGTCTTAAATACTATCTGATTGGTTCCATCAACTATCTGAATCTGAACATTATCTACTCCAACACTGCTGAATACTGGAATAACCTCTGACTCAGCTCTCTGAAGAGAGTATGGCTCATTAAATGTAACAGATGTAGATGTACCACCACTGAACTCAAGTGAGAAATTCATTGTATTTCCTCTTGTTCCAATATTAGGATTTACGAAGAGGAATGCAAGACCTGCAAGTATAACTATTGCTGAAAATGCACCAGCAAACTTGAAGCCCTTTGAATAGCTTGTAATCTTTGGCTCTTTAGCAGCACCATACATCTTCTTATTTGTTACTCCAAACGCAACAAAGATATTCAGAAGAACTCTTGTTACAACAAGTGCTGTAAACATTGAAAGCACAATACCAAGGATAAGTGTTCTAGCAAATCCCTTAACTGTACCTGTACCCATGATAAGAAGTACGATACCAGCAATGATTGTTGTAATATTACCATCGATAATTGCAGACATAGCCTTGTTGAAACCAGCCTTAACTGCAGTCTTAACTGTCTTGCCTGCACCAATCTCTTCCTTAATACGGGTAAAGATAATTACATTCGCATCGACCGCCATACCTATGGACAGGATGATACCTGCTATACCAGGAAGTGTAAGTGTAATGTGAAGTGTGTTCAGGAAGAACAGCTCAAGTATTGTATAGAATGTCAAAGCGACAGCTGCAAGGAAACCTGGGAATCTGAATATTATGATCATAAGTAAGAAGATAATACAGAGTCCGATAGCACCTGCAATAAGAGATGTTCTAAGTGCATCTGAACCAAGCTTTGGTCCAACAACCTGTGATGACAGCTCCTGAAGTGTAAGAGGAAGAGCACCGATCTTGATTGTGCTTGCAAGATTAGAAGCCTCATCAAAATCAGCCATCCCATCTATCTGTGCACTACCACCAGAAATCTGCTCACGAACTGTAGGAGCACTCTGAACCTGTCCATCATAAACGATGTATACTCTCTGACCAACATTTGCTCCAGTTACATCTGAGAACTTAACAGCACCCTCGTCAGTAAACTGTAAGGATACTATGAACTCATCAGCACCTGTTGTCTGATCCTGAATACGACCACCTTCAGCGTTCTTTACATCAGAACCTGTAAGTGCTGCCTCATATTCCTCACCAGCAGCAAATTTTTCATAATTTGTAGGATCAATGAATTCCAGCTTACCAGGACGACCAAGTGAATCAAGAATCTCATTTGGATCATACTTGCTAGTATCCAGAGGTATTTCTACCGTGATACGCTTGTTACCCTGTCTATAAACCTCTGCATCAGGACTGTAATGATCTACTCTTCGCTGCAGCTTATCAATAGTTGCATTGATATCCTCGTCTGACGCGTTGTCCTCCTGAATCTCATAAGTAACACTGACACCACCCTGCAGATCAAGTCCGAGAGGAATATCCTTTGCCAGTCCTACCTTCTCCCCACCAACACCATAGATAACTGCATATCCAGCACCTACGGCAATCAGAAGGAATAAAATGAGACCGAGAATTGCATTTCTCTTTGCCTTCTTCATTTTGTTTCTCCTCGTGTTTTGTTTTAACTTTTATATATAACAGATACATACTACTATCTGTTAAATATCATCTTAATCAGCCATCTAATAAATGTCTTTTATTTCATCTGAGTCAGCTGAGTCAGAAGCATTTCCTGTGCTTTCTGCATCACTTGAATCATCTATTACTTCTATGCTGTTTGTAGTACTATTTGTTGTACTATTTATATTATCATTTGAATCAACAACGTCTGTTGCATCAGTACCAGATGAGTCGGAATCCATGGTATTCATAGAACTTGTTACAGTTTTAGTTGAGTTCTTATCACTATTTGAAGTTGTATTTGCAGTGCCATTCTTTACCCAATAACCATTCTTATCAAACTGATAATTAACTCCATCAATTTTAATAGTCTCATTCTTAGGATACCAGCCTGCAGTATCTTCAAACCACCAGCCAGTTGAATTCTGCTTCCAGCTTCCAACTGCAGTATAAGACCACGCACCACCAGCAGACAGCCAGTAACCTTCTATCCACTCGCTCTCTACCATCTCACCAGTCTTCTCGAAGTAGTAATAAGTTCCTTTTATACTCTGCCAGCCCTTAACCATGTAGCCATTAGAATTAAAGTAATACCACTCGTCATCTATCTTCATCCAGGTTTCTTTTGCATACCATCCAGAGGTATCACCGAACCACCAGCCCTTAGAACTGCTCTTCCAGCTTCCTATATATTCATAGGTCTGCTTTCCATCCGCGCCATACCACTTTCCTCTGCGCCATTCATTCTTTCGAGGCTTTGCTGCAACCTTAAACTTAACCGAAGCAGATTTGCCATTTGCAGTTTTTACAGTTATATTTGCGTCTCCACCTCCAGTTCCTGTAACAAGACCGGTACTGCTAACCTCAGCTACATCTTTATTAGATGATTCCCATGTGAGTGTTACATTCTTTACTGTATCAGGTGAATACTTTGCTGTTAACTGAAATGTTTTTCCTTCATCAAGACTGATTCCCTGCTCTTTTGCTTCTACAATTGAAACAGATGTTACAGAGTTCAATGCCTTATATAATTCCACAAGCTTATTGATAGTGGCCATATCTGCATTTCCGGACTGAGTAAGTCCATACTTGCCCTGGAAAGTTTTAATAGCCGCTGTTGAAATAGCTCCCAAATTTCCATCAACTTCAAGTCCAGCATTCTCGACTTTATTAAGTGCTGTCTGAACCCATTTTCCAGCCTGACTTGTACTTCCCGAAAGAACATCCGCGGTAGGAACCGCATATGGATCTCCAGGGTTTTCTGTTGCTGGAATATTCTGATTATTATTGTTTCCATTATCACCAGAAGATGGAGTTACATCAAGAGGAGCATTAGCAGCATTTGTGCCACCCCACTTTGAGTAATCTATCCTGATAATCATAACTATAGCAGATGATGAACCTGTATAATCAGCAAGAGAAACCTCCTGAATAGCATTGAGTCTGGAATTTGACTGATGAATCATTGTTCCTCTGTCAGTACCAATTCCAACATGTCCACCACTATTGGTTATAATAAGGTCACCATTTCTAATGTCTGAAATACTGGTAGTTTTCAGCTTAACTCCATTTATCTTAGAGTAATTATTCATCATATCATAGCTGCTTCGCACATATTTAGATACGAAGTCAACTCCGCACAGTCTGTATATAGCACAAACAAAACCTGAGCAGTCACAGCCTACGCTGAGATCCATACCTCCGGAAATATACGGCATTGGACCTATATACTTTCTTGCAGTATCAACAACCAGCTGACCTGTAATGGGAACTGTGGCGGCTTCAACCTTTTCCATCTTGTTATAAGTAGGAATTGTTACCACAGAAAGAACCATCATTATTGAAAGAATTAATGATATTAAGTTTTTTATTCCTTTTTTTCTTTTATTTATTAAATTCATAAATCCCTCAAATACTGTTATCAATAATTACCATCTGTTAACTATCTATATTGACTATCTATATTGACTATCTATATTACAATCCCACTCTATAAATACTTTTCCCTATAAAAACAGCAACCTATATTATACCTTATCTTGTCAAGCTTCGTAAAGATAAAATACAAGAATAACACAGAAACTTTTTTATGATCAGCTTTCCCCTTCTAAATATGTAATCAAAATAGTTCCTTTATCTTTATTATCCTGTCATAGATAACATCCGGAATCTTCTTCTCCTCTTCATCAGGCTGTATCAAATCGATTACCATTACTGTATATAAACCAGCTGCAGAAGATGACTTAATTCCGTTAATTGAATCCTCAACTCCAATGGTGTCTGATGGTTCTACACCAAGAGCTTTACAGGCCGTAAGATATATATCCGGATGAGGTTTTCCTCTGCCTGGTTCTATCGCATCACCAAAAATCATTGCATCAAAATAATCCAGCAGACCGTGTGGTGTTAGAAATCTTTTCGCCCTCTCCTCTGAAGTCGACGTAGCAAGTGCCATCTTTATTCCATTTTCCTTCAGAAAATCAAAAAGTTCTTTGACTCCCGGCTTAACCTCATATCCGTTTTCCTCCGCATGTCGTTCAACTCCTTCATTTACTACCTCTCTATAATCATAATAATGTAAATCTGTATCAAAAAAAGAATCAAACACCAGACTATTTGTCTCCTTGGTCCCCCCGGCTATTCTCTTGCAGAATTCATCTATCCTGTCAGTTGGGAGACCAAAATGCTCTGCCGCCTTAATCTCATATATTCTATAAATCTTCTCGGAGTCTAAGATTACTCCATCCATATCAAATACTACTGCTTTATACATATAATTCTCCTATTATTTCTTATATATTACCAATTAAGGCATTATAACATAAAACAAGGGTACAGGAAACTTTCGCTCCTGTACCCTTATAACTCTAAACTAATTTAGCATCTATCTTTCATCCCTTCTTCTTCTAAGAACTAAGAGAAGCAGAAGAAGTAATAGAATTGCAATACCGGCAATAATTCCAACAATCAAAAGGTTTGTCTGCTTACCAAATGTGAAGTTAACCTCTGCAGTAGTATTATTTCCAGCCTCATCATGAGCAGCTGCCGCAATCTTGTATGTTCCCCTCTGATCAACAGTGAATGTTGCCTTGTTGTCTGTAACTTCTATTGTCTTTCCATTCAGCTGAACAGCTTCAAGAACATCCTCATCCAGCTCGACTGTTACACTTATTTCTGTTGCCTCAAGCAGTCTGTCGCCTTCCTCAACATTAGAAACTATAATGTTTGGTCCCTTTGAATCAAGTACAAATGTAACTTCCTTGAATGACTTATGTCCAAGCTCATCAATAGCCTCAACTCTAAGTACATGTGAACCATCTGCTATTTCTGATGTTCCATCATAAAGAGCTCCATCCATGTAAACGTTGATTTCGCATACTGTAAGGTCTCTAACGAGTTCATCAAGATTGATATCCCACTCAAACTTATTTGTCTTAATTCCGTCATACTTTGAAAGATCGCCAATCTCTGGATCGGTTGTATCAATTGTGAAATGAACCGACTTAGATGTTGTATTACCAGCCTTATCTGTAGATGTTACTGTAATATCATAAACACCATCTTCATTAAATAGCTGTTCGAGCTCTGAAAGCTGACTTCTATTAGTTATAAAATTATCAAATTCAATATTGTTCTTCTTTCCGTCAATATCTGTTCTTGTTCCAGAAAGAGTAACCTTATTTGTTGAATAAAATGCTTCATTTACTGATACTTTCAGTGATACATCCTTGTCAGTCTTATCATAGTTGTTAACACCCGAAAGCAGGATTGTTGGAGCTGTACCATCCTTGATAAATGAGTACTTTGTCTCTGTCTTGTTACCACATTTATCTTCAGCTGACATTTCCATCCTGTACTCAGCATCATCTGTAAATGTATAGCTTGTTGAATCATTTGCACTTCTTGGTGTGAAATCTATTGTCTTCTCAAGAGTTTCACCCTGTCCATCCTTCTTCTTGTAGATACTAATCTTTACAGGGTTCATATCCCAATAGAAGGCTTCCTTTACTGTAAAGGAAAGTGTTACTGAATTTGCTGTTGAAGTAGCACCAACATCTGAAATGCTAAGCTGTGGAGCAGTTTTATCTACTCTGAAGAATACATTTCTTGTAGCACTTACATTTCCAGCCTTATCTGTTACTGTATATTGAAGCTCGTAATCAGCCTCTGTTGAGAAGTTCTCTGTTCCATCACTGATTATTGCCTCTGTTGTAGCTGCTGAACCTCCAGGAGGAGTCATCTTATAATATCTCTTGATGTCGCTTGAATCATTGTTTGTATCATTCGATGAAACAGTTACATTTGCATTTGTATTAAGGTATCTTATACCTGAACCCTCAGAATACTGTGCGCCATTTACAAATATTGTAAGATATGGCTTAGTCTTATCGATTGTAAATCTGATAGTCTTTCCAACTGCATTATCATTTACTTCGTTTCCTGCAAGGTCACATGACCACATCTTAATCTCATGATATCCCTCAGAAGAAATAGTAACTGTTGCTTTTCCATAACCACCTGACTCTGACCATGTAGGGGTAATCTCTACACCATTATCAGTTACATATACCCAGTCAAGATTATAATCAAAGTAACCAAGTTCAATAGTTACATCTGAATTATAGAACTGACCATATGCATAATTCTCCTGGTTTGTATACTTATTAAATTTACCAACCTGATTAATATAATTATTTTGGTAAGAACTATATTTTGCAGGATTGTCAGTTGTTACATACATATTATGTACTGGAACTGTTTTATCCACTGTAAAGCCAATAGTCTTAGATGTCTCATTTCCAGCCTTATCAACAACCTTGTAAGTTACTGTATACTGTCCATCTTCTGTTATTGTAAATGGACCTTTGCCTGACTGTACATCTGTCTTTGAACCGTCCCCAGGGATATCACGAACAATTGTAGTTGTGATATCTGCAGGATCTTCAGTATCATCAGTAACCTCAATGCCTGTTGTAACATCTGCATTGTGATAACTGTTACTTGCTGTATACTCTTCGCCATCAAGCATTGTTACAACTGCAGGATCGGTCTTATCAATTGTAAATGATATAGGCCATGAATTTGAAAGGCCACCTTCATCAACTGCAGTTACTTTAACAACATAAGGACCTTCACTAGTTGCATTAATAGTTCCTGTATAACCCGTTGGTGTCTTTGCCCACTTAACATCTATGCTGTGTCCATTCTCATCAACTGCCGAAAGGCCTTCCAGCTTAATATTCGAATCTGTTACTGTTACAGAAACTGTAACATCCTTATTGAAATATGTTGGCTGGCTTGACTTCTTTGATGTTGTATCAATCTGTCCTGTAATTACAGGCTTGTCAGTATCAACTCTGAATGTACATGAATATGGTCCTGCCACATTACCTGCAACATCAGTTGCTGTAATACTGATTGTATAATCATGTGTTGGATCAAGCGTTCCACCGATTATCTCACTTAAATACTTTCCACTCATTGAGGTATCTGTATAGTCAGTTCCATCAATTGTAATTGTTGTTGAAGCTAAACCACTGACACTATCTGACCATCCATACTCAATCCTAGGATCAGCTGTAAATCTGTTATTAGGACTTGTTACCTCATCCCAATTCTTGCCACCAACTGTAAGTGATAATGTTGGTGCATGTAGATCAACCTTGAATATATGTGAATATTCATAACCAACATTTCCTGCCTTATCCTTTGTTGAAATCTTAACTTCCGTTCCTTCTGGGCCTGCAGATTCATCTACAGTAGCAGTAAACTTACCTGATGCATCCAGAGTAGGACTTGGATTATCAGTTCCTGAAACAGAAACTGTTTCTATTTCTGAAGAGTATGTATCATCATCAACCGTTACAGTTATTATAAGTGGACTTTTATGCCAGCTTGTATCACTGTCCATATCAGATGTACTCGTAGGCTTAGTAACATCTATACCAACTACATCTATAGTATTTGATGTTTTGTAACCATTTTCATTAGTTACTTCAAATATGATGTCCTTTATTTCCTGGCTTGTTGCTAAGTCAGTAGTAGGATCAAATGGGCATTCACAGGTATATGTATAATTACCATCTGTATCTGTGCCAGTACTTGTAAGTGTCACCGCATTTCCTCTAAATGTTGCCCCTGTAATTTCAACCTGCGATGTAATTGTATACTTTATTTTTGCTGCCGGATGATCTGGATCAGTCCATTTAAAGTACTTATTATTTGTAGGATCTATAAGACCTGGGTCATATTCAACATTAATTGTTGCAACTTCATTCATGAATGTGAATGATACACTGCAATCAGATATTCTTCCAGCATTATCTGTAAGCGTAAATGTTGCTTCTGCATCCCCGCCAGCCTTATATACATCTTTAATATCAGCTGCAGGAATTTCTACACAAGATTCCGTGAGATCAATAACATATTCTTTTCCATTAAGAGTAAGCTTGCCTACTCCAGAATCTGGAACATAACTTCCTGAAGTCGGATCACTACTTCCTTCCTGATAATCATTATATTTAATTCCAATTACGAGATTATCCTGAGAAGTAACCTTACCTCCATCAAGTGTAACTGTCTTATCCTTTATACCTGTTTCTTCTACTTTATTATAAGTAGTTGAACCATTTTTATTCTCTACAAACGCAGAATCCATTACTGGATCGGCATCATCATAGAATACATTGAATACCTTAGAATCACCAGTCATATTATAACTGCTGGTTGCACGCATCCTAAAGTAATTCATTCCAGAATCCAATGAAGCAGTAAATGATACAGAACCATCAGCCCCTATTTCAGTCGTTGAATCAACTGGATCACCAGAAATATTTCCAGCTGCATCTGTTTTATACAAATCAACTTTGTCTACAGTAACACCTGTATTTTCTGTAGTAACTTTTGCGCTTAATGCAGCAGAATTAGTTTTTACATATTTTGCCTTAGGTCTTCCTCCTATTTCTGGCAGAGAAGAAATATCATCATTTTCTACTTTTTCCTGAGATATCGAAGGTATTCCACTTGCATAATCAACTATAAATGTAATTATTTCAGAAGCAGTTCCGTCTGATAAATCAATTGTATAAGTAACTTTTTTACCATTATTACTTGTTTTATCAGCATTGATAGTGAACTTCGCACCAGATGAACTTGCAGCACTATCTATGGTATAACCTGTACCACTTGTAAGCGCTGTTCCTTCTCTTTTTACAACTGCTGATGTGTAGTCTACATCTGTTGTAAACTCAACAGTAACAGTTCCATCCGGATTAGCCTTTCCACTTGCAGATGCATCTACAGTAAATGGAGCACTTGTATCAGTAACAGCAGTCAAAGAAGCTGGAGTTACAGTTACAGATTTTAATAGATAATTATTTACAGTTCCTGTTGAAATCTGATCAACAAATACACTTTCTGAAGAAGTTTTATCAGTAATCTTCTTTTCTATTAAATAGTCACCATCTGAACTTATATCATCCTTAAATATAGCATTTAATTTAGAAAGAGAATCATATGTGTTGGTTGATCCGCCTTTAGTCACTTCATATGATACTGTTCCATAAAATAATTCTGTTTCTGTTTCTTTAACTTCTACGTCCTCAACATATGCAGGTTTAGTATCATAATGAACTGTCATCTCTGGGTCATATGTCTGAACAGTAATTGAACCAACTTTTTCATCCGCCAGTTCCGATGCTGGTAAATCCTCGATAACTATAGTATCTGCTGAATTAAGAGAGTATCTCTTACTTGTTCTGAATAAATATATAGAAGTTGGAGTACTTGAAGATTCGATTACTCTCTCAGATGAAATATTTGAGAATGGAGTTGTTCCCGCATCATCTTTATAGAGTGTAAGACTGTAGAAAAAATACGCCTCCATCTCTTCTGCTCCAGCACCAGCAGTAGCTGAATCCAGATAGTAGCTGTCTCCACTTTTATATACCGTCACTTTTTTACTTGAATCCTGTATTGAACCAGTCTGATTATCTGGAATTCTAAACTTCACGCCTTCAGCTGGTACATTGACAGTAGTATCCTTTGCTTCAAAGTTTTCAACAAGCTTATCACGAAGATAATGATTGTCAGTAACATCAGCCGCCGGCACTGCCGCCTCAACTTTATCCCTGCGGTTATTCACATAAACAACAGAAAGCACCATAGCAAGAGCCATAAAAACAGCTAGTGCTCTTATGGTCATCGGCCTTCTACGGTCTTTCTTTTTAATTTTATGCAATCTCTCTTTTACCATATAGTTTTTTCCCTCCCTTATAGACTCTCTTCAGTGTGAACTATTGTCTCACTGTAGATGACGGTGATTCCCGGCAAGTCTTTCTTCGGGCCACTCTTTACAGAATCCTCTCCAGGTGCCATGTCGCTTCTCAGCACCGCGGTCATCTCTGGGTTATAGGTCCCATATATAGCATTTGTATCCAGACCACTTACGTCAGCCATAAGTACATCTGTCTTATCAATTTCTTCATCTAAATCGTCATCATAGAGGTCTGCTTCAGAAGTTCTTCTAAGTACATCTGTTTCTTCTTCATCATATGAGGTATCTATCTTTGAATCCCTCTTTGATGCATTAGGTACATCTCCTGATGTAAGTACATCAGTCGCATCATCACCCTCGTCATAACCATCAGCTGTATAATCGTCTGCCTCGTAATCATCGCCTCCAGCTGTAAGAACATCAGTAGCCTGCTCATTTTCAAGGATTGTTGTTGTATCCTCTGAATCTCCCTTACTTACCATATCATTATAAGTAAGTACTTCTGTTGATTCATTATCAAGATCTCTTCTTGCTTTTTCTTTTGCTCCAGCCGCTGCCTTTGCTGCTGCCCTTGCTGCATCTTCTGCCGCTTTCTTTGCAAGTTCATTTGATGCATCACTGCTTCTTTTAATGTCTTCTCTCTTATTCTTATCAAGGATTCCTGATTTCTTAATAGCATCCGACATATCGATATCTCTGGCCTGGATATTTCCAGTTCCACCAAGGACTCTGTTTTTCTTTCTTGAAGAAGCACCAAGTCCACCACTTCTTATTTCTTCAATAGCCTTACGCTGTGTATTTCCCGTTACTACACCGAAGGATTTTGGTATTTTCATTACAAAGAATATCACTACTGTTGCAATTAGGAAGATGATTGCAAGTATCAATCCACCATAGAACATTATATTATATATTCCCATAGCTTACTCACCCTCCTTTTCTGAATCATCTCCCGATGACTCTTCAGTATTATCTGTTTCAGTCTTTTCTTCGTCCTCTTCCTCTTCTTCAAGAGAACCATCATCAAGACTATCCATTACAGATGATCTCTTTATCCAGTTAGGATTATTATCTATTCCGTCCAGCTGATTACCAGCGTTGTAAACTTCAAGAATCTGTTCCTTCTGGGATGTAGTCCATTTGCCTGGATCCTGCTGTTTAGCTTCAAATGAAGTATATAGATAATTTAAGTGCTCAGAATAAAGTTTTACTGCCGAACTATTTCCTGCTCCAAGATTGTCTTCTGCAGTCTCATACGTAGCTACTGCCGAATCAAAATCTCCAAGTTTTCCATAGATATCAGCCATGCGGCACATATTGTTGATATAAGCTTGAACTAACGCTTTTGCAGTATCACTTGAAGGTTCTTCACCAACGCTGACCTTTCCTTGAATCTGATCATTAACTTCCTGATAATAATTCAGTGCAAGTTTGTAGTTTCCTTCATCAACTTCCTCTGATGCTTCAGCAAGCGCATAGTAAATTTCAGCAAGATCACTATTATAACTATAGAAGAAATCTGCTGTATCTTCACCAGTATACTCATTCAAATTCTTTACTGCATCTGACATTACAGTCTCTGCCTGCTCTGGAACTCCAGGCACGCTTAGATATGTAACATAGATTTTTCCGACAGTCTTGTAATTCTCAAACTTCTGTCTGTTATCATTTGTAAGGCTGGAAGTGTTATAAGAAGCAAATCCATTAACCTTATCTATAAGTTCATTTGCATTAACATTGGTGCTTGAAAGAATGAGTGCGATACTTCCATAGTAATCTGACAGCTCGCCATAGGTTTCATCATTTGAATCAACCATTCCAAAATACTTAGCAGCAGCGCCATAATCACCTATTTCATTAAAGTATGTGAGACCCATTTTGTATAAAACTGCACTATTCTCATCTACCTTAGCATATTTGTTCTTTATCTTGTTTGCTACTACGTTAAGGCCATCATCAAGAACAAGTGCATCCTTTGTGTCGATATCCTTTGAGGAATCGATATATACATCAAGGAATTTAATATATGCCTCTGAATCTTCACCATT
This sequence comes from uncultured Lachnospiraceae bacterium, assembly GCA_902783605.1. Taxonomy (GTDB): domain Bacteria; phylum Bacillota; class Clostridia; order Lachnospirales; family Lachnospiraceae; genus Eubacterium_Q. The sequence goes on along the minus strand of CACZRU010000222.1, from coordinate 3,857 downwards.
CAATTCAAATGCTTCACGATACTTTGAAGCCGAAGATGAATACATTCCTTCTGTTTTGAAGCTGTTTCCTTCTTCTATATATGCAGAATAGTTTTCTGCATTCATTTTATTTATTCCAACACGTCCGAAAACGGCAACTCCGGCAAATACTACAGTAAGAGCAGCTGTCGTTGCAAATAGACGTATCTTCTTCTTATGCGAAGCTATATAACTGTCATCCAGCTCAGTATAATGTTCCAGAGCATATATGAGTTCTGAACAAGTCTGATATCTCTCATTTGGATTGGCCTTGGTGCATTTCAAAATAATCTGCTCAAGACCTGTTGAGAGCATTGGATTTACTTCACGGATAGGTACCATTTCATAAGGTGGTTCCTGAGGATTCTTTCCTGTAACCATATGATAAAGAGTTGCACCTAAGTTATAGATATCTGTACGTGCATCTGTCTTGTAGATACCACGTCCCTGTGCATCACCAAACTGCTCAGGTGCCGCATAACCTCTGGTACCAAGCGCTGTTGTATCAGCGTTATTTTCAACGTCATACTCCTTAGCTGTACCAAAGTCGATAAGCTTAACATCCCCATCTGGTTTAAGCATAACATTTGAAGGCTTCATATCACGATAGATTATAGGCGGATTCATGTTATGCAGATATTCCAAAGCCGATGCAAGCTGTAATCCCCAGTCAATAACCTGATCCTGAGAAAAGCTTCCAACTTCCTTAAGCTTATCAGCAAGATTTTCACCTTCTACGAAGTCCATTACAACGCAGATAGTTTCTCTATGCTTTACGATATCTATAATTCTTGGTATAACAGGATGATCTACTCCCTTAAGAATATTTGCTTCTCTCTCAAGACCCTTAAGAAGGAGTTCTGTACTCTTAGAGCCATCCTTTTTAATCTCTTTTACCGCCAGCTGCATGTTCATGCGGTTGTTACGCGCAAGATATACAGTTGACATACCACCCTCACCAATCTGCTTGAGGATTTCATATTTTTCGTCTAAAACGGTACCTTCTCTTAACATATTATTCTCCGTTATTTTGTCTTTATTGCAGCAACAGTAATGTTGTCAGATTCTTTTCGGTTCTTAACAAGTTCTGTAAGATAAACACAACCATACTTGAACTCTTCGTTATTATTTACACTGTTTGGTCCAAGCTTCTCCATAATTTCCTGATCAGAAATCTGATGCCTGAATCCATCCGAACATACAAAGTATACAGCGTTCTTTTGAATCTTGCCTTTTAGGAAATCAGGCGTAACAGTGGCAGATGCACCTACGCACTGCAGAAGCACGCTTCGCCTTGGATCAACTTTTGCTTCATCAGCAGTCATCCTTCCAGCAGCAACCTCTCTTGCTACAAATGTCTGATCCTTCGTGAGAATACGAACTGAATCATGCAGTTCATATACACGACTATCTCCTACATGAACTATATAAAATTCATCCTTATACATCAAAATCGCCGATACAGTAGTTCCCAGCATTATGTTATTATCAGAACCGTAGATTCCTAACAGCCTGTTCTCCGTCTGAATAATACTATTCCAGTCGTCTCTAAGTCTGTTTGCAGTAAATGAATTTTCAACCACCTGTGACAAAAATTCTTCATCGAACCAGCGACAGAAGGATGATATTACTTCTTTTGAAGCGAGCTCTCCTTTTGAAAGACCACCCATACCATCACACACTATCGCAAATGCCACCTGTCCATCAGGTGTGTCAACAATTCTTATAGCTACCGAATCCTGATTAGTACTTTTTCTAATTCCTATGTCAGTATTATATGTTGCAGTATATTCCATAATTAATTAGCTCCTTCTCTCAGGAAAAATGTGAAGTCTTCATCTCCAAACTTAACAGCCATATTGGCTTTAAGAAGGACTTCTCTTCCCGGTTCAAGCCTTTCACCATCTACGTATGTGCCGTTTGTTGAATTATTATCTTTGAGATAGCTAACGCCATTTCTCTTTATTACTATTACATGAACACGACTTATAGCACTATTGTTCTCGATCGAATAATCAGAATGAATCTTAGATTTTCCAATCTTAAACTCATCCTTTGTTATAAATATCTTCTCACCAGTCTTTTCTCTGACAAAATGAGGTCTTGGTGGAGCTAATTCTTCTGATTCTTTTTCAGCCACTTTTTCAGCCTCTGGTGCATTTACTGGAGCCTTATTTTCAGCAGCATTTTCCCCTGCTTTTGTTCCAGCCTCTTCTTCAGCCTCTTCCATATTCATAATGTCATCTATAGAAACTACATCAACTGGTGCCTGTGGACCCGCTGGCGCCTGTGTATCTTTAGAGCCAGCTGGTGCTTGAGGACCCGCTGGTGCTTGTGGACCCGCTGGTGCCTGAGGACCTGCTGGTGCCTGCGGACCTGCTGGTGCTTGAGGACCTGCTGGTGCCTGTGGACCTGCCGGTGCCTGTGGACCTGCCGGTGCCTGTGGACCTGCCGGTGCTTGTGGACCTGCTGGTGCCTGTGGACCTGCTGGTGCCTGTGGACCTGCTGGTGCCTGTGGACCTGCCGGTGCTTGTGGACCTGCTGGTGCCTGTGGACCTGCCGGTGCTTGTGGTTCTTCGGATACCGGAGCAGTTTGTGGTCCAGTTGGGAATGATAATCCCTTTTGATCTTCTTTTCTAGATGGAACTATAGGAATATCAAACTCAAATTCATCAGCTTTCTCTTTTATTTTTTCAGCTTTTTTCTCTAAATTGATTTTGATATCTTCTTTATTTTCTTCTTTTATTTCTTCTTTTCTAGCTTCTCTTGCTTCTCTCTCTTCTTTCTTTTCTTTTATATCTTCTTTTATTTCCTCTTTTATCTCTTCGGCCTTTTCAGCTATATCCTTTTTAACTTCTTCCGATCTTTCAATGGCTTTTTCCAGAATATCATTCTCGAAAGGAGTCTCATGTGCTTTAGCCTCTTCTTTAATTTCTTCTTTTACTTCTTCTTTTACTTCTTCTTTAATTTCTTCTGGCTTCTCAATAGCCTCATTCTTTACTTCATCCGCACCTGGTACCTGAGGACCTTGTGGACCTGCTGGTGCCTGTGGACCTGCTGGTACCTGTGGACCTGTCGGTGCCTGTGGACCTGCCGGTACCTGTGGACCTGCTGGTGCCTGTGGACCTGCTGGTGCCTGTGGACCTGCTGGTGCCTGTGGACCTGCTGGCGCCTGTGGACCTGCCGGTGCCTGTGTATCTTTAGAGCCTGCTGGTGCCTGCGGACCTGCTGGTGCCTGTGGACCTGCCGGTGCCTGTGGACCTGCTGGCGCCTGTGGACCTGCCGGTGCCTGTGTATCTTTAGAGCCTGCTGGTGCCTGTGTATCTTTAGAGCCTTCTGGCGCCTGTGCATCTTTAGAGCCTTCTGGCACCTGTGTATCTTTAGCACCTTCTGGTGCTTGTGGACCTGCCGGCATCATTGGAGGAGCTTGTGGTCCTCCAAATTGTGGTGCCTGTGGTCCTCCGAATTGTGGTGCCTGTGGTCCTCCAAATTGCGGTGCTTGAGGTCCTCCAAATTGTGGTGCCTGCTGTGGCGCGTTATCTGAAGCTTTATCTTCACCAATTGGCTTACCTGTCATAGGATCAAATTTTTTTACAGGTTGCACTTCTGGAGCATTTCCATCTCCTAGTGGCTTACCTGTCATAGGGTCAAATTTCTTTGCAGGTGGTGTCTGCGGAGCCTGTGCCTGTCCACCAAACTGTGGATTTGGAGCCTGCTGTGGCTGTTTCTGTCCGCCAAACTGTGGATTTGGAGCCTGCTGTGGCTGCATCTGTCCGCCAAACTGTGGATTTGGTGCCTGCTGTGGCTGCATCTGTCCGCCAAACTGTGGATTTGGTGCC
>CACZRU010000221.1 GCA_902783605.1 uncultured Lachnospiraceae bacterium | reverse complement strand
ACTAGGATTCGAACCTAGAAATGACGGAGTCAGAGTCCGTTGCCTTACCATTTGGCGATACCCCAATATGTAATTAATCTTGCGCCGTTTTTCACAGCGCAAGATGTATTATAAACAACTGTTTTAAAAAATGCAAGCACTTTTTTAATGTTTTTCAGCATTTTTCTAGTTACTGAACTTCAACCTGACACATCTGCATGGTCTTAAGCGCTGCATCGTGGCTTTCTGGTGTTACTCCGGCGCAGCAGCTGCTGTCTACACTTACCTTGATTTCAGGGAACAGTGCCTTTATGATCAGCGCATTTGACACCACACAGATATCCGTGCAGAGTCCGATAAGCTCTACTTCTTCGAAATTATAATCCTTCCAGCCTGTATAACCGAAGGATGGCTTATTGATAATCTCGCATCCATCTGTTGGAAGTACATCTCTGATTTCCCATCCAGTGGTTCCTTCTATACAGTGAACAACAGGAAGATGTTTTCCTTCGTTGGTTTCCATGTAATTATCGTGATGAGTATCGCGAGTGAAGATAACCTCATCACCATTCTTCTTATATTCTTCAATCTTAGCTTTTACATTGTCTACTATTTCCAGAGCCTCAGCTGTACCAAGACTTCCATCAATAAAATCGTTCTGCATATCAATTACGATGAGTGTTTTCTTCATAATTATCTCCTTCTTATAAGATGTTTTTATAAGATCCTTCGCTTCGCTCAGGATGACACACAACTATCTACATATCTACTCAGTCTTTCTAATAGGCGATTCAAACATCTTGTTATACTGCATCCACTTATTTCCGCTCTGATCTTCTGCAATTGCCTCGCTGAATGCTTCAAGCTTTGCATCTGCATCATCTGCAAATGAAAGCGCTACCGCCTCAATTATCTTTGGTTTTTCAGGCGAACCAAACTCCAGCTTTCCATGGTGCGCTAGTATACAGTGAACCAGCTTGGTAGTCAGTTCATCTGGCATGCCTTCTATTTCAGATGCACGCTCCTTAATCATCATCGCACCAATCACTATATGGCCAAGAAGGTTGCCCTCGTCAGTATAGTCATTTTCAGGAAAGGCAGATATCTCCTTCACCTTACCGATATCATGAAAGATAGCTGCTGTCACCAATAGATCCCTGTTTATGATTGGATACAGCGTCGCCATATTGTCTGACAGCTTAGCAACTGAAAGTGTATGCTGCAGGAGTCCACCCATAAATGCGTGATGCATGGACTTGGCTGCACTATTCTTCTTGAAAGCCTTGATAAAATCTGTATCATTTCTAAAGAAAGAATCCAGAAGTGCCTTAAGGTGCTGATTCTTCACTGAATCAATAATCCCCAGAAGTTCTGAGTACATATCATCTATTTTAAATGGAGATACTGGCATGTAGTCAGCCACATCATAGGTTCCTTCCTGAGCTCTTCTAACCTGGCGGATGTTAAGCTGGAGGGAGTTATTAAAGGATATAACCTGTCCTGTAATCTTTATAAAGTCTAAAGACTCGAAATGCTCAATAGCATTTGATAGTTCCCATATCTTTCCATCAATAACACCAGTCTTGTCCTGAAGCTTCAGGCTGTAATATGTCTTACCATTCTTGGATGATGTCGCTACTATTTTTTCCTTGCAGAAATATGTTTCAGTAATATTTTCTCCGTCATAAAGTGTTTCGATATAATTCATTCACTTTCCTCTTTCCAATGCTTTTTATGTTGTTTAGGTTAACACTTATCTTTCCATAAGGCAAGAGGGGCACATAGAATAGTTCCAAAAGGTGAATACTAACCCTGGCAAACATACTTTTTCCTTTTATTTTTCGGCTATTTAAGTTATAGTAGAGGGAGGTATGTGCTGTAATTTTGGATATATTACACATATACATGAAGACTATCACAAAAATACATAATAATGATAATTCTTCATGATTTTTAATTATAAAAAAATCACCTATATCACGAAACAACCACAACAATACATACAATAGATAGGCAGCTATGAATAAAAGATCAATACGAGTACTAGAATATAACAAAATATTAGAGCAACTAGAAGAATATGCAGTGACTCAGGGTGCAAAGAAGAGAATTCAGAGACTGAAGCCTCTTCGAGACAGAGCTGTAATAGAAGGACTTCAGCAGAATACCCGCGATGCTTTCCTCAGACTTGAAAGGCATGGACAGGTATCATTTTCTGGCGTGACAAATGTTACTGAGAGTCTTCGTCTTCTGGAGATTGACTCTCCTCTCTCAGCAGCTGAACTTCTTGACATAGCAAGGCTTCTCGAGACTGCAGCTGAGGTAAAAAACTACGGGGATACAGCAGGTTCAGGTGAAGAGGAAAAATGTTTCGACTCCCTCACTACACTCTTTGAAACCCTTGTTCCTCTCGCAGACATTTCCAGCGAGATACGGAGATGTATTATCTCATCAGACGAGATAGCGGATGATGCCTCAGGTAATCTGAAATCAATACGAAGAAAGATTACAACCTCTGAAGCAAATCTTCACAACACACTGCAGAAGATCATCAAGAACTCCAGCAACCGTGACATGCTTATGGATGCACTGGTCACCACCCGAAATGGAAGATACTGCATCCCGGTTAAGATAGAGCACAAGAATGCATTTCCAGGAATGGTGCACGATAGATCAGCAACCGGTTCAACCATATTCATTGAACCTATGGAGGTCGTGGAGCTGAATAATACCATTCAGGATCTACACTCTGAAGAACTCATGGAAATAGAGAAAATTCTTTCCGACCTCAGCCAGATGACCGCTCCTGTCAGAGAAGATATACAGGAAAATTACAAAACTCTGATAGAGCTGGATTTCATCTTTGCAAAGGCTAAGTATGCAAAGGCAACTAACGCAAATGAACCAAAATGGAATGATGACGGAATTATAGAACTAAAAAGTGCTGTACATCCACTTCTGGATAGAAAGACCGCTGTACCTGTGGATATTGCACTGGGAAGAGATTACAACCTGCTTATAATTACAGGTCCAAACACCGGTGGTAAAACAGTATCGCTTAAAACTCTGGGACTTCTCACACTTATGGGACAGTCAGGACTCCACATCCCTGCAATGCCGGGAAGCACCCTTTCTGTGTTCGATGATGTTTTCGCCGATATAGGTGATGAGCAGAGTATAGAGCTGAGTCTGTCCACCTTCTCATCTCACATGAGCAATATCATTTACATAGTAAAGCATGCAAATGATAAGTCCCTCGTGCTTTTTGATGAACCAGGTGGTGGAACAGATCCTGCGGAAGGTGCAGCTCTGGCAATCGCAATCCTTAACGATCTTAAGGCAAAGGATGCCAGGGTGATGGCAACTACCCATTATACTGAGCTTAAGACCTACGCACTGGGAACGGAGGGCGTTGAAAATGCATCCTGTGAGTTTGATGTAAAAACCTTAAAACCAACTTACAAGCTAATCATCGGAATCCCTGGCGCGTCAAACGCATTTGCAATTGCAAAAAGACTGGGAATGCCAGACGAGATAACCGATGCCGCCAGAGAAGGCATGGACGAAAGTCAGCTGAACATGGAAAGAATCATCTCCGAGCTTGAAGCTGAGCGAAAAGAGATGACATCCCTTCGAGAAGAACTGGAAACCCAGCTCTCTGAAGAGAAGGAACTAACCAGAAGGCTGACCAACAAAGAAAACAATCTGGATAAAAAGAAACAAGACATTCTGGAGCAGGCAAAGCTGGAAGCTAAAGAGATAATAGACGACGCGAAAAGCACAGCCGACTCTGCTATCAGAGATTATAATAAATGGCTCAAAGATCCACATAGAGCTGATGCCAGAGCCATGGAGGAAACCCGCTCCAAGCTTAGAAAGAAAAAGGAATCCTACCATGTTGAGGAGGAAAAGATTGAACCAGAACGCTCCACTCATGACCCTTCAGATTTTAAGGAAGGTGATAGAGTAAAGGTTATCAGCATGGATACAGAAGGTATAATCAAACGGCCTGCAAATGCCAAGAAACTGCTGGAGGTCACTATAGGAAACTTTACGACTATGATTCCTGCCGATGACCTAATAATCTTGAAGGATAAAAAAGAAGATAACAGCAAGAAATACCAGCGGACTGCATCTACATTTAGAAACAGTGGACTGGCATATACCTTCAAGCCTGAGATCAACCTCTTAGGCAAAACAGTTGACGATGCTACTGCCCTTCTGGATAAGTTTCTGGACGATGCGCTCATCATGAACGCTGAACAGGTTACTATTATACATGGCAAGGGAACCGGTGCATTAAAGAGAGGAATAATTGAATATCTAAAACGAAAGAGCTTCGTGAAGGAATTCAGAAGCGGTGAATTCGGCGAAGGCGACTCTGGAGTAACCATAGTCAAATTCTAACCATATAAATAACAAACAACACACACTATTCATAAGGAGAAAATCTATGTTAAAGCAAAAAATACTAATTGTTGATGATGATGAAAACATAGCAGAGCTCATTTCCCTTTATCTGGAAAAGGAACAGTACGATACTGAGACAGCCCATGACGGTGAAGAAGCGCTGAAAATCATCGAGGTGTACAACCCTGACCTCATCCTCCTGGATCTGATGCTCCCAGGAATTGATGGTTACGAAGTATGCCAGCAGGTTCGCAAGACCAGAGACATCCCAATTATCATGCTGTCTGCAAAGGGCGAGGTATTCGACAAGGTGCTCGGACTTAAAATGGGTGCCGACGACTACATGGTTAAGCCATTTGATGCAAATGAGCTCATTGCCAGAGTAAGCGCTGTACTCCGCAGATCCGGAACTTCTAAATCCGAGGAGCCTATCCAGAGCAGCAAGGACTTTGAGCATACTGGCGACTTCATCGAATATGATAACCTTATCGTTAATATTTCCAATTATACTGTTACCTTCGAAGGCAGAAATGTTGAAATGCCGCCAAAGGAACTGGAGCTTTTATACTATATCGCATCCCATCCAAATCAGGTTTTCACCAGAGATCAGCTTCTTAACCAGCTCTGGGGATATGATTTTGTAGGTGATACTCGTACAGTTGATGTTCACATCAAAAGACTACGTGAGAAACTTACAGGAAATTATAACTGGTCAATCCAGACCGTTTATCGAATCGGTTATAAATTTGAGGTAAAGTAGTATGCAGCATTCCGTTCTAGACAGAATATATCTGGCATTCCTGCTGATACTTATAGTATCATTTGGATTCCTTATATTCTTTATCTCCTTCTTTACAAGAAGGTCTCTGATAGACGAAAAACAGATAACCCTTTCCAATGAAGCAACACTTATCTCCTCTCAGGCCATAACCTCGTATATGTCCGGAGAGGCTTCTTCCACTGACCTTGCTTCTATGTTCAATTACTATGCCAGAACGCTGAAGTCAGATATCTGGTATGTAAATGAAAATGGTGTGATTGTTGCTACATCTGGATATTTTGAGGAATCATATAATGGGGACGGCACTGAAAAAGCTTCTTCTGATAAACCAACAGTCGCTATCATGAAGAAGCTTCCACATTCAATTTATTCTCTTAATAACAACTACAAAATTAATGAGAACTCCTATCAGGTTTCCAACTTCTACGGCATATACAGTGACAATGTTATCTCAGTTAATACGCCAATTGTCCTTACCCGTTATAATACACAGACCGACGAATCTGAAAATTTTGCATGTGGTGCTCTGATTATCCACTCCACTACCGAAGACATTAACAGCACGATGAAGAGCATCTACAGCATCACATTCATCCCATGTCTTGTAATCATTGTTATAGCGTTTGCTCTCCTTCAGATCATCTCGCACAAAGTCATCCGACCAATAAAAAAATTAGCAGAGGTTGCAAATGACTATTCCAAGGGAGACTTTGATGCAGAGACTGGAATCACCTCAAAGGATGAGATTGGACAGCTGGCTGAATCCATGGAATATATGGCATCTGAGCTTTCAAAGCTGGAGCAATATAGACATGATTTCATCTCCAACATTTCCCATGATTTCAGAAGTCCGCTTACCTCGATAAGAGGCTATGTTTCAGCCATCCAAGATGGTACTATCCCACCTGAAAAACAGGATAGATACCTAGGAATTGTACTAGATGAGACCAACCGACTGACAAAACTTACACAGGGACTGCTGGATCTAAACCGTCTTGAGATATATGGAACCTACCTGAATCTATCCGATTTTGATTTTATCGATATAATCAGAACCACGCTGAACACATTTGAGATTAAGTGTATCGACAAGAATGTTGCCATCTACCTCAACAACCATGCCGAAGTAACACAGGTAACAGCCGATAAAACCAAGATTCAGCAGGTAGTTTACAACCTTATAGATAACGCCCTGAAGTTCACTCCTTCTGGCAAAAACATCTATATCAATATCGTCGAAAAGGGCGAAAAGCTTGTAGTGTCCGTCAAGGATGAGGGTATTGGAATGAGTGAAGATACTCAGAAGAAGATCTGGACAAGATTTTACAAGGATGATACAAGCCGAGGAAAGGACAAGGGGGGAACCGGACTTGGACTGGCTATTACCAAACAGATCATCAAGTCCCACAATGAATCAATTGATGTAATAAGTAAGGAAGGTGAAGGATCAGAATTTATCTTCACACTCGCAAAGGCCAATGAAACTGCTACCCATTCCGGCGAGACAGAGATTCTTGTCAACGGAAGCAATATGAAATAAATCAATATGAAATAAAGCAATATGAAATAAAGCAACTTGAGATAATTTCTAGTTACTATCAATATAAATCGAGGTTTAAAAATGAGAAAGAAAATATTACAACTATTAGAAAAAAACAGCCGTCTTTCAGCAGCTGAAATAGCTGTCATGATCGACTCTGATGAAGAAACTGTAGCAAATGAGATTAAGGCCATGGAAAATGAAAATATCATCTGTGGCTATCACGCACTTGTTGACTGGGAGAAGGTGGAGCACGAAAGAGTTACTGCTCTTATCGGCCTCAAAATATCTCCTGTCCGTGGTGAAGGCTTCGACAGACTCTCTGCTAGAATCAGCAAATTTGAAGAAGTAAAGTCAGTATTCCTGATGTCCGGAGCTGCCAATGACCTGATTCTCACAATTGAAGGTGACTCCCTGAAGGATATATCTCATTTTGTTTACGAGAAGATTGCTCCTATGGATACGGTCGTATCAACAGCATCATTTTTCGTACTGAAGAAATACAAGGATCACTATATCGATCTTACAGAAGGTCACGGAGAAGATAAGCGTATACAGGTAATGCCTTAGCAAGATATCCCCTAACGGAGTAATAATCAAGCAATTATCTATGATAATACATTCAAAAGGATTGACATATTATGAAATCAGTAAGCAACATTGCAGACAATATAAAGCCTTCAGGTATCAGAAAGTTTTTCGACATAGTAAGTGAAATGCCAGATGCTATCTCCTTGGGTGTTGGTGAACCAGACTTTGACACGCCTTGGCATGTAGTGGATGAGGGTATCTATTCTCTGGAAAGAGGAAGGACCTACTACACCTCTAATTCCGGACTAATGGAACTTAGAGAAGAAATCTGCAAATGGTATAATAGAAAATACTCTATTCAACATGATGCAGCTAACGAATGCATTATTACTGTCGGTGGTTCTGAAGGAATCGACCTGGCTCTTCGTGCGCTTTTAAATCCTGGCGATGAAGTTATAATCCCTGAGCCAAGCTATGTTTCCTATGTTCCATGTGTAAGTCTTGCTGGCGGAGTTCCTGTAACTATAGACCTGAAAAATGAAAACCAGTTCAAGCTTACAGAAGCTGAACTGGCTGAACGAATCACAGAAAAATCGAAGGTACTTATACTCTCCTTCCCTAACAATCCAACGGGCGCAATCATGACGAAGGAGGATCTGGAACCTATTGCTAAACTGGCAGTAGAACACGACCTCTATGTCATATCAGATGAAATCTATTCTGAGCTCACTTATACAAAGAAACCACACTGTTCAATCGCTTCCCTTCCAGGAATGCTTGAAAGGACAATCATTATAAATGGTTTCTCAAAAGCCTATGCAATGACTGGCTGGAGACTGGGCTATGCACTTGCTCCTGAGAAGATTGCAAAGCTTATGACAAAGATACACCAGTTCTGCATTATGTGTGCTCCGACCACAAGCCAATATGCAGCAATTGAAGCTCTAAAAAATGGTGACAAAGACATCGTCAATATGAGGAAGTCTTACGACGAAAGAAGAAAATATCTCTTCTCTAGACTTACCGATATGGGCATGCCGGCATTTGAGCCATTAGGAGCATTTTACATATTCCCTAGCATACAGAAGACTGGTATGACATCGGATGAATACGCTACCCTCCTGCTCAAAACACAGAAGCTGGCTGTGGTACCTGGCACCGCCTTTGGTGACTGTGGTGAAGGCTTTATTCGTATTTCCTACGCATACTCCATCGACCAGCTGAGAGAAGCATTGGACAGAATAGAGAAATTCAATATGTCCCTATAATAGACGAATAACCTCCCCCCAGCTCATATCCATTTCTTCGTTATTTATAATCCAAAGAACCGGAATCCCCATTGCCATTTCTTCTGAAGGCTCATATGCATAGCCATCGGTCAGAACGATAATGGCCTTGGGTGGATTGTCCATCATATTCTCCTGTAGATAGTCAAAAATTATCTTAAAGCTGGTTCCTCCACCACCAGTAGGTTCAATATCATCAATGTCTGTCATCACTCTAAATGAAACAGGTTCTGTCACTTCAGTATCAAAGAACGAAATCATCTTTGTTCCACCCGGACACTCATTCATTACATTCCTTACTTCAAGAATAGCTTCAGTCAGTTCCTCCTGTGACATGGAACCTGATGTATCAACACAGAACCACACCATATCCAGAGCCTTATCAGCCTCAACATCATTTTCTCCAGGAAGCAGGTAAGCACCATCAGAAAACCTTCTATCGGGTGGCGCAAATGTGTAATCTGTGTATGACACATATGAAGTAATAAAGTCCTTAAGAATATCCTTCCACTTGAGTTTTTCTTGATATTCATAATCCCTTATTATTTCTAAAACAGAATGTGGGCATCCACTTAGTCCATAGCCCTTTTCTTTGGACATCTTTGTAACCTTATTATCCCATGCACCTTCAAGAGAACCATCCTCATCATCTATAAGAGACCAAATTTTATGGTTATCATAGGAGCCTCCCATAGAACTATTTGGGAAACTATTTTGAGAGTTTTCTCTTGAGTTTTCTCTTGAATTTTCTTTTGAATTATTTCTTGAATTATCTCTTGAGTTATCTTTTGAATTATTTCTCGAATTATTTCTTGAATTATTTCTTGAATTATTTCTTGAATTATCTCCAGGTTGATTCAACGAATCTTCATCTGATAACAGATCTGGCACACCTGGCCCCGGGTTTCCCAGATCTGACATATTCTGAGACATGAGCTCATAGTATACATCATCTGCTGTCTTGAGACGCCCCTCTACGCCGGATGGAGTGAGATGCATCATATTCTCTCCAGCTACTTTATATTCTTTAACCCCCAAAGTTTCAAGAATATTTGAATTAACCACAATATCACAGGCAATATTATAGATATACTGAATCTTGCCCTTTCCACGAATGCAGTGTTTCAGTACACAGTGAAGTATCTCATGCATCATTACGATCATGACCTCTTCATCGCTCAGAATGTCCAAAAATTTAGGATCAAAGATCAGATTCTTCATATTAGTTGCCGCCGTCCCACAGTCTGCGAGCATCAGTCTAAGATCCATGGCCAGTCTTCCATAGAACGGATATTTTTTAAGAAGATTAGCCCTTATATGAGCAAGCCTGCCCATTAGTGCTCTGTTAATCTTGGCCTGTTCTTCTCTTACTGCATCTAAATCATTAAGCTTAAAATCTTTTATTTCTGAATCTTTTATTT
>CACZRU010000220.1 GCA_902783605.1 uncultured Lachnospiraceae bacterium | reverse complement strand
TTGATAGTACCACCTACTGCACAAAGTGAATTGTGGCAGTTTGTAAGTACATAAGGAATTGGGAACTTCTCAAGTCCTGATGCTCTTGCTGTCTGGATGATACCTACAAATGTGATATCATGTGATGTCATCTTATCGAATTTGATTTTAAGATTTTCTTCATCCCCTGATGTATTGTGGCTGTTTAAGATACCATTTGCAATAGTTCCCTTCTTCGCCTCTTCCTTAGTGGTGTTAATTCCCCTGCTGGCAAGCTCTGCCTCATCTGTTATGAGTTCTGTGCCATTTACAAGGAATGCACCTGTTTCATAAAGTTTAACCATGATTCTTCCTCCTACTTCTTTGGTAATTAATCATAATGATTTTTTAAATTCCTCCATATCCCTGTACATGAGATATGAGCTCTTCTCACTTGTGTGTTTTACTGTATAAAGTGCATCATCCGCCATCTTATACAGTTCTTCTATACTGGTAGCATCGCCAGGAATTCCTGCAATACCGATGCTGGCTGATATTTCAAATGTATGATTTACTTTTTCTCCATTTTCTGTATTAACAGATGCCTCAATTGGCTCATCCATCGCCTTACAGAGCAGGTCCGCAACTCCACGGACAGCAATCTCATTTGTAGCATTTCTAAATACTACCAGAAATTCGTCTCCACCGATTCGTACCGCTGTACATCTCTCTTGACCAAGATTTGCCAGTCTTCTTCCAACTTCCTTAAGAACCACATCCCCCATATCATGTCCATAGTTATCATTTATAGGCTTAAAATGGTTCAGGTCCAGCGAATAAAGAGCTATTGGGTAATTTGCTCCGTCTTTCACAATATTCTCAAGATAATCCATACCATAACGGCGGTTATATAGTCCAGTAAGGACATCTGTGTTGGATATATACTCCAGATGATCATTTACCTTCTGAAGTTCCTTTATCTTTTCAGCAACCATTCGCTCGAGTCTTGCCGTCTCATCTTTTTGTCTGGCAAGCAGTTCCTCAGAAAGTGCATTTGCCTGAACTGTTATACACATGATCAGATAGCCCAGGTTTGCGATTATCATTCCAAGAAGCATATATGCATCAAAATACTTTATTCTATACAGAAATACAGCAATAGCAAGTATCAGTGTGGCATTGAACCAAGGCACATACTTTTCATACTTGTTAACTTTTTCCTTTGGAACAATCACTTTATCCATTATTGTTGGAACAGACCATCCAAAGCTATACATCAACAGACAGAACATATATAAAATATCTATATACACATTCTCTGGATCTATATCCTGCATCATGAGAACGGAATACCTGATCTCCATGACATAGAAAAAGAAAAGAGCTAAACATATTATATAAAAAGCTTTATTGTGATTTTTCAGCCCCGTCTTTGATATAACCATAGCCTCAGTAACTATAGAAAAAACGGATACAAATGAATAAAACAGGAGTTCAATTATTTCTATAGAGAAACCACTGGTTTTATAAAAATGAATTCCAAAGCTGTAACCAATAATTGATGTTATAACAGCAATTATAAATGCATTTACAGCTATTTTATGATAGTCACTCTTCTTGAATACATCTCTGGCATACACTATTGCTCCAAGAAGGAAAATATAATCAGAAACCAGATAAAAATTATCATTAACACTGGAAAGAATTTCATTTTCCTGATTCATAAAGCTGGTTACTGCCCAGAAAATATCCCCTAGAAACCAGACTGATACTCCCAGCAGAAAACAAACTGCCACCCGGTAATACTTTCCTGTTGTTGACATAGAGATAAATATTAGCAAAGCCATAGAAAAAGAAAGGAAAGGAGATACAACATTATAGACTGATTCCATTCCTAAAAATGTAGTCACTGCAAATATTGCAAATAAAACTACACCTATTATCTTGAGTATTAAACGGTCTTTATATGATAATTCCCGCAAACTTCTTTCCTTTCACTAACCCCTATACAAATCCCTTCAAAAACGCTTCATAAAAACTATTATAAACTCATAAAAAAGCTTTTTTAAATATCTTTATACTAATTCTCTAAATATCCTCTTCAACATCAGGCAATTTGAATGTCGTCAGACTATTTGCGTCTATATTAGGTTCACTAACGATTCGAGTTGCCTGTCTTTCTACGCACCTCTCAAAATAGTTACGAACCTCTCTTGCGTTAGCAAAATGTTCCTCATGATCTACAGCCAGTTTCTGAAGATGAGCAGCCACATATTCTGTAGCTTCTTTGTTCATAACATAATCCTGGCTGACACACATAAGGTCAAATATCTTAATCATCTCATCACCTGTGTAATCAGGGAATTCAATGAATTTATTAAATCTTGATTTGAGTCCTGGATTGGAATTGATGAATGTTTTCATCTCATCTGTGTATCCGGCTACTATAACTATAAGATCCTGACGGTTATCCTCCATTCTCTTAAGAAGTGTATCAACAGCTTCCTGTCCAAAATCTTCACCCTCAGCATTTGTAAGCGTATATGCCTCATCGATAAAAAGCACTCCGCCCATTGCCTCATCGCAGACCTTTGCTGTCTTCTGTGCTGTCTGACCTACATAGCCTTCAACAAGTCCGGCACGATCAACTTCAATCATCTGACCTTTGCTTACAACTCCCAGCTGATGATATATTCTGGCAAGAAGTCTGGCAACTGTGGTCTTACCTGTTCCAGGATTGCCAGAAAACACCAGATGAAGTGACATACTTGGTGTCTTAAGTCCCAGCTTCTCTCTCATTGCCTTTATCTTAACTAGATTTATGAGATTCGTAAGATTCTTTTTAACAGTATCAAGTCCAATAAGAGAATCGAGCTCGGCCAGAAGCTGATCCAGAGTTTCCTGCTTAGGCGGGAGCTGAATCTTCACATTTGAAGGTGTATCATCTTCTGCTGAATCATTTTGAGGATTTCCACTGAGTCTTGTAGGATTATCTTCAAAGCCCCGATATGTCGTCATTCCTCCAAGTCTTCCACCACTCGGAGTATTCTTATAAATGTCAAAACCATTAATATAATTATTCATCATATTGATGTAGTCCGAAAGTCTATCAGCTTCTCTGTCACTGATACCGCCATAAGCGATAAAGTTACATCCTACATCATTAAAGGTATTAACCAGATATTTTGATATCGATGTGCCATACCCCGTCCTTCTGCTCATTGGAGCTGTATCGTCCATAACAAAATACTGGAGAGATCTTGGCACATAGTTCATAAGATCCAGGTTATTACACCTGTCATTAATAAATCTCTTAAAGTTATATTCAGTGATTACAATCTCCAGATTCTCATTGAGAAAACGAATCTGCTGAGCAATATCAGAGCTATTTTCATCAAAAATATACCCCAAGAAAACGAGAAGGTCATCCTTCAGCTGATTCTTAAGAGTAATACGTGCATCGGTCGGATAAGGGCTACCCGCCTTGAACTGCACATTATCTGCATATGAAAATGAATAATTAATCATCTGCTTGATATTCTTTGTAATCACAGTCATATCCCTTTCTGTTTTTTATATTTAAGAACAGGTCCTTTTCGTACTTTTCGTACTTTTCGTACAAAATGGACCTGTACCTATCCAAAATATTTTATGTAAACTTAATTTTCACACTTTTTAAGAAGTTCTTCCCATCTCTTGTCTACTTCTGCCTGGAACTCAGCTAAAAGATCTTCATTTCCCGGCTTGAACAAGTGCTTGAATCTGCCCTGTGGCTTCAGGAAGTCCTCGATTGGAAGCTTGTTCTTAGGCTGATAGTTGAGAATCCATTTTCCATCTACTACTTCGAAAAGTGGCCAGTAGCATGTATCTACAGCAAGCTTACAGATCTTAGCCATATCTGCCGCATCAAATCTCCAGCCTCTTGGACATGGTGACATTACATTAAGGAATGCAGGACCTGGTGTGTAGATAGCCTTTTCTGACTTCTCATAAAGATCCTTCATACCTGATGTAAATGTTGACTGTCCTACATAAGGAATGTTGTGTGCCGCCATGATGGCTGCAAGATCCTTACGGGACTGAACCTTACCATTGCTGGCTGAGCCAACTGGTGTGGTTGTTGTATCTGCAAATCTTGGTGTTGCTGATGATCTCTGGATACCTGTATTCATGTATGCACCATTATCATAACATACATAGACCATATCGTGTCCTCTTTCCATCGCACCAGAAAGTGACTGGAAACCGATATCATATGTACCACCGTCGCCACCAAATGTTATAAACTTATAAGTTGTATCCTCGTCAATACGACCTCTCTTCTTCAGTGCGTTGTAAGCTGTCTCAACACCTGAAAGTGTAGCACCTGCACATGCAAATGCGTTATGAATGTAGCTGTCTGTATAAGCTGTAAATGGATAGAGGTAAGTTGAAACCTCAAGGCAGCCAGTTGCATTTCCGATTACTGCCTTATCCTCTTCTTTAAGAGCTCTAAGAACTGTTCTAACTGTGATAGCCGCTCCACAACCAGCACAGAGTCTATGTCCTGGAGTAAGTCTATCCGGCTTACTCATTACTTCTTTTAAATTATATGCCATTTTTCTATTCTCCTACTTATCACTAAGTTTTACGCCATCGCCCGACTGACGGATATCCATCTGGTCATCACCACCAAAATCACGGAACTCATTTGAGTAGTCTGCATCACGATCTCTAAGACCTACATACTTGAACTGCTCTGGCTCCTTGCCACGGCGAACTATCTCACGGATATCTCTGAATACATCTCTTGCTTCTGTAACTGTGTAGTCACGACCACCCAGTCCGTAGAAGTAATTTACAGTTGGAATATCAAGTCCTGCATCATACATTGCAGCCTTAAGTTCTGAACCAAGAGGACCGCCCATTCCTGAAAAGCTCTCTGCTCTGTCAAGTATTGCAACTGAAAGACATTTTGAAAGTGCCTTTGCCAGCTCTTCACCTGGAAATGGTCTAAATACACGAACCTTGATCATACCAACGTGGATACCATACTCACGAAGCTTATCTACTGCATCCTTAGTCTGTCCTGCAGCTGAGCCCATGATTACGATAGCGTACTTTGCATCTTCCATACGATACTCTTCGAAGAGACCGTACTTTCTTCCGGAAATCTGCTCATACTCTGCACATACATCAAGAATAACTTTCTTAGCATTCTTCATGCCTGCTCTCTGATTAAACTTAGTCTCCATATAGTAAGGAGAATTTGCATAAGGACCTGCAGCCATCGGCATATCCTTATTGAGAAGGAAGTTCTCCGGATGATACTCACCCACGAAGTTCCTTACTGAGTCTGTATCAATTGTTTCTATATTCATAACTGCATGGCTTGTGATGAAACCATCGTAACAAACCATCATTGGAAGCATTACATCTGGATGCTCTGTTACTCTATAAGCCATGATGAAGTTATCGTAAGCTTCTTCATTAGTCTCTGCATATACCTGAAGCCATCCACTATCTCTTGCACCCATTGCATCTGAGTGGTCGCAGTTAATGTTAAGAGGTCCAGTCAGTGTTCTATTTACAAGACAAAGAACAACTGGAAGTCTATCTGAAGCAGCTATGTAAAGCTCTTCCCACATAAATGCAAGTCCTGCTGATGAAGTTGCTGTAAGCGCTCTTGCACCTGCAGCTGAAGCACCGATAACAGCACTCATTGAGCTGTGCTCTGATTCAACAGGAATAAACTCTGTATCAATTTCCCCATTTGAAATATATGTTGAAACCATCTGTGGGAGTTCTGTTGATGGTGTGATTGGAAATGCTGGCATTACATCAGGATTAACCTGTTTGATTGCCAGGGCAACTGCCTCATTTCCAGACATACGGTCACGCTTCTTAGCAGCGGTACCTTTTACCCTGGAACCAGCCTTAGCCTTTTCACTTTCATTGTATTCTGTATCATAAGGACTTTCAACAGTCTGAGTCTGATTTGGGTTTACAGCCTCAATAGCGGATTTAGCTGTCTCTGCTGGGCTTACGCCCTTCTTTGCACCTTTAACTCTTGTGATGTTTTCCTTTTGCATTTTACAGTCCCTCCTTCATAGTGATTGCACCGAAGGAACAGCAGCCTGCACAGATTCCACAGCCCTTACAATGATCATAGTCAAAATCAAGTCTTTTTCCATCTTCTACTGGAATAGATGAATCAGGACACATTGGTGCGCAGAGAAGACACTGCTTACACTTGTCCCAATCGATTACAGGAGTCATGGTTCTCCATTCACCTGTTAAGAATGTGGTTGCACCGCCACCACCATACACTACATTACCTGGAGTAATATCCTGATAAGGTGACTTCTCTGTTATCTTACTGATATCTGTCTTAACTTTATTTGCCATTAGTGCACCTCCTCAAAGGCTCTCTCAAGAGCAGCCATATTTCCGTCTATTACTTCTGGTTTCTTAGCAAACTTATGCTGGTAGGAGCCTCTCATCTGCTCCAGGAAATCCTGCTTGGACATAATTCCTGACACCTTAACTATTGCTGCAAGCATAGGTGAATTAGGGAAATATTTTCCAAGTGTCTCCATTGAAATAGTATGAGCGTCAACAGTATAAACTGCTCCCTCATAACCCTTAAGTAGAGGAATAATCTCCTCCTTTGGCTTTGCGGTGTTAATGACAATACCGCCGTCCTTGTTGAGACCGGAAGTCACATCAACGCTGTGGAGAAGTGTTTCGTCAACTACCACAACATAGTCGGGGTTATAAATGTTGGAGTGATTTCTAATCTCTTTTTCACTGATACGATTATAGGCTGTAATTGGGGCGCCCATTCTCTCAGGACCATACTCTGGAAAACCCTGAACATACATACCAGTATTAAATGCAACATCTGCCAGAAGCAGTGCTGCTGTCTTGGCACCCTGACCACCTCGGCCGTGCCATCTGATTTCTACTGCTTTACTCATTATATAATCCTCCTAATCATAGAAAACCAACCTACATTATAGCAAAAGGCCAGATAATAATAAATAAAAAGTTTATCCGAAGAATATACAAAAAATGTGCCATTATTCTATGAATAGTGGCACATTTTGCTAATTTACAAAATAATAAGGTAGATTATATCTTTTATGCTTTTCCAACTATCTGGTTTCCACAGAAAGTACACTGGCCATAACTTCCAACTCTGATACGGTTTACACCTGCACAATTTGGACACTGTACATTAATAAATCCTACACCCTGAGCACCATCGATCATCGCATTATTGATGATGACACATGGCTTTCCTCCCTGCTGAAGATTACAGTTGCTGAAGTATCCCTTCTTGAAAAGACCTTCCAACTCCTTGAATATCTTATATCCTGGCTTACCCATCTGGGTTGACAGCTCATCAACAGTAACGATTCCATCTTCATCAGCTCCAAAGATCATCTCATAACGGCGCACAGCATCAGCTCTTTTCCCAAGTTTTAGTGCATATATGATAAATAGTACTGATATAATTATAAACATTGAAGATAGAATTAATGCCGGCCCCTTGGAAGCTGGATCTATCTCTCCAAATAAACAGCCTATGAATCCAAAGCCGTAGAAAAACAGATGCATTCCTGCTATAACCATCCAGATTACCTTTGCTCTCTCAGTACTGGCAACCTTCTTAACATTCATGTATCTGATATTATCATTTGAGTCACTCATTATTTTTGACTTCCTCTCATTTTTATAATCTTTTTGTCCGTCTTCTAATCTGTCGTTCTATCTATCTTCTATCTATCTTCTATCTATCTTCTATCTGTCTTCTATTGGAAGATAGTTTCTTTCCTTCATGATGCTCATGTATGCTGGACGAATTATCTTATCCACATTTATCAGCTCCTCAATACGGTGTGCAGACCATCCTACTATACGCGCAACAGCAAAGATAGGAGTATATAGTTCCATTGGTATTCCCAACATACTATACACGAATCCACTGTAGAAATCCACATTTGCACTGACTCCTTTGTAGATACGACGTTTCTCAGCTATTACTTCTGGCGCAATTCTCTCTATATTGGAATAAAGTTCAAATTCCTTCTCCATATGCTTATCAACTGCCAGCTTTTCAACGAACTCCTTGAAGGCCCTTGCTCTTGGATCAGAAACAGCATAGATAGCATGTCCCATACCATAGATAAGACCTCTATTGTCAAATGCTTTTCTCTCAACTATCTTTGTTAGATAGTCCTTAAGAGCATCTGTATCCTTATAATCAGGAACATGTGCCCTGATGTCATCCATCATCTGCATAACCTTTATATTTGCACCACCGTGCTTTGGACCCTTCAGTGATGAAAGAGCCGCTGCTATAACCGAATATGTATCCGAGCCTGCACTGGAAACAACACGAGTCGTGAAAGTCGAGTTATTACCACCACCATGTTCCATATGAAGTACAAGTGCTGCGTCAAGGACCTGAGCTTCCAGCTCTGTATATTCCTTATTTGGTCTAAGCATTCTTAGGAAATTCTCAGCAGTACTGAGTTTTGGATTTGGTCGGTGAATGTACATACTCTCATCCTTCTCGTAATGATTGTAAGCACAATACCCATATACTGCCAGCATAGGAAATTCACTAATAAGCGCCATGCACTGGCGAAGTACATTTGGAATAGATAGATCAGACACCTCATAATCATCGTAGGATGCTAATGTAAGAACTGACTTAGTCATGGAATTCATAATGTCATGACTAGGCGCCTTCATGATTACATCTCTTGTGAAATTAGTAGGCAGATGATTCAGACTGCCAAGTGTTTCTCTGAATCCTGCCAGCTGTTTTGTGGTTGGAAGCTCTCCAAACAGAAGAAGATATGCAACCTCCTCAAAACCGAACCTCTTAAATCCAAAGTCCTTTACCATATCTATAACATTGTAACCACGATACCACAGCTCGCCGTCACAGAATACTTCCTGGCCATCAATCATCTTTGAAGATACAACCTTGGAAATATTAGTCACACCAGTAAGGACTCCATGTCCATTTAGATCTCTAAGTCCCCTTTTTACACCATATTCATCATAGAGTTTTGGATCAACTACATCTACTGAACGGCATAATGCTTCTCCTTGATTCATATACTCTAACATTTCTTGTTCCGTCATTTTTCCATACCTCCACTTTAATAAACTCTCTGCTTCGCTCAGAATGATATCTCCAAAACATCTTTCATCAACGAAACTTCTAACATTTTTTCAACTAATTATTTTTGATTATAGTGCCACCTCCAAGACAATATTCTCCGTCATATACAACCAGACTCTGGCCAGGAGTCACTGCTCTTACAGGTTCATCAAAAAGCATGGTTGCTGTCTTGTCTGCATGAAGTATCAAGACTCCCATGGTATCCTTAGCCCTATACCTTATCTTAGCAGAAACCCTCATCAATATATCATCCGCCTGAACATCAATCTCACTGATTTCCTTATCTTCTGATACAGTGCATTTCGGTACAGTGCTTTCAGGCATACTTATGAGATTAAAATTTAC
>CACZRU010000219.1 GCA_902783605.1 uncultured Lachnospiraceae bacterium | reverse complement strand
GATAAAGAAACTGTAGATAATAAAGGAATAACCTCCGATAACCTAGTAGTCATGCTGGCTCATGAACCGGACTATATCAAGGACTATGCTGATGCAGGGGCTGACCTGGTTCTTGCTGGTCATAACCATGGAGGACAGATTGTTATTCCAGGAAAGGGAGGGCTGGTATCGGCTGATATCAAATTCTTCCCAGAACTCTGTGAGGGAGAACATACATCAGGTGATACAACTATGATAATCAGCCGTGGACTGGGGAACAGTCTCTTTCCTGTGAGGATAAATAACTATCCTGAGATAGTTAAAATCAAGCTGAAAAGAGAAGAACATAAGCTGATGCATCTTTATATGCCTGATGTGGTTGGACTGACTGGGGACAGTGCAGTGGACAAATTGAAGGAGCTGGGATTCTTTAATATTATTACTGTTTATGAACAGAGTGACAGCGTTGAATCGGGAAGAGTTATAAGACAGAGTATCCCTCCAGAAACAACTGTGAGTACGGAGTTTGAGATAACAATATATATAGCAGAGTGATGAAAAAGTATGTCAGCTTAGCTGGCATATTTTTTATGCGAAAGTGGTTGGATTTGTGATATACTAGTAGTAGCGTTCTGAGTTTCATTTAAGGGGATTTCTGCTATGAAAACAGATAAAAAGATAGTGGCTCTCTGCACATCTAGAATCTACGATTCGCAGGTTTGTGGTTTCATAGAAGAGCTTAATGAAAAACTTAAAAATGAAAATGTTGCACTAATGATTTTTACGATCAATTCTGATCTCTACTGGGATGACGATAAAATATCGGCAGAAACATCGGTCTTTGATATTATTCCGTATGAGTTTATTGATGCAGTGGTTATTATGGATGAAAAGATTAAAAATCATACTATTGCCAATAATATTATTAGTGCATCTAAAGAACATAATAAACCTGTAGTAATCGTTGATGGTTATTATGAGGGTGTTTTGCATGTCAACTTCGACTATGGCAGTGGTTTTGAGGCTGTAGTTCGTCATGTCCTGAACCAGCGAGATATTAAGAAACCTCATATCATGGCTGGAATTCCAGATAACCCATTTTCTGATGAAAGAATTGAAATATTTAAAAAGGTTATTACTGAATATGGCTTCACCTTTGATGACAGTATGCTCAGCTATGGCCAGTTCTGGGCGGTTCCTGCCAGAAGAGAGATGGAGAGGATAGTTGAATCCGGAGATATTCCTGATGCAATCATATGCGCCAATGACATCATGGCAATAAATGTTTGTGATGTGCTTCATCAGCATGGAATCTCAGTTCCTGAGGATGTGCTTGTTTCTGGATTTGATGGATATGATGAAGTTTTTATCACAACACCAAAGATAACGACAGTAAGCTGTACGACTCCGGAACTTGCAGAGGCTACTGCAGGGCTTGTTTTTGACATCATTAATTGTGCTACTGACAACAATACTACGGATAAAAATGCTTCGAATAACAATGCTGTGGATAACAATGCTTCGAATAACAATGCTGTGGATAACAATGTTTTGCTTGGAGACATTTCTGTTATTCCGACACTTATCACCAATGAGTCAACAGGCTGTGAGTCGCAATCTGGATATGATCATTATATGCTGAGCCGTTTCAACAACATGTTCTACCGTCACAACGATGCGACTCGTGTTATGCATGAGGTTTCTACCAGCATGCAGATGAGCCGTAATCCGAAGGAGATGGTTTCACAGCTTAGCAAGCTTATAGTAAATGATCAGAATGTAATAATGGATGTCTCATTTGTATTAAATAGAAATATTTTTGATATAGATAATTATTTCTTCGACAGCGTTGGTTCTGAGATTAAAATGGAAGATTATAGTGTTGTTTATGATGCAAATGTATCACCATATCTAAGTGAAAAAAGCGTCGAAGGGACCCTGTTAAGACCGGAAAATGAGAATTTCTGGAAAAAGATCGAGTCGGGTTATCCACTCATTTTCAACACTATTGATTATATGAATACTCCACTGGGCTTTATATGTTTTAACTATCAGGACTATGATATTACAAAGTATTCAAGAACTGCAAATGTAACCAATACCATAAGCATGGGTGTTGGTGGTTTCATCAATATGAGATACCAGAACAGCTTGACTAAGAAGGTTGGCGATATGTTCAAGACGGACTCGCTTACTGGTCTTTACAATAGACTGGGATTTAGAAATGTTTTTGAAAAGCTGAAGGACAATCAAAATCTGTGGGGTAAGAACATTACCGTCATCATGACTGACCTTGATGGCTTGAAATATATAAATGATACATTTGGACATGCAGAGGGAGATAATGCCATTCAGACAGCAGCGAAGGCGCTGAAGAAAGCGTGTCCTGAAAATGCAATCTGTGTGAGATTTGGTGGAGATGAGCTGTTCTCCGTGATCATAGGAGATTGCAGTATAGATACAATTATAAATGGAATTGAATCCTTCTTAGAAGCGTACAACAAGTCGTCTGATAAGGAGTACTCAGTTGTTTCCAGTTGTGGAGGAAACACATTTGTACTGGATGAAAACTTCGATCTAAAGAAGGCGCTCAAGAAAGCAGATGAGCAGATGTACAACATGAAGAGAGAACACCGAAAGAATATGGTGTAAAATATTTAGTGTCATTCTGAGCGGATAAGCTCTCGATTTAAAGAATCTTGGTTAATAAGGAAAAATACATGTTAGATATTCTTATAGTTGAAGATAATAAAGAGATAGGTTCCCTCCTTGAATCATTTCTCAGGAAGGAAAACTATGTTGTATCAATAGCTGACTCAGGTGAGAAAGCAATGCATCTTTTTGAAATGTATGGGGCAAAGCTGGTCATTCTGGATCTTATGCTTCCTGGAATTGACGGGTTTGCTGTTTGTTCAAAAATCCGCGAAACCTCCAATGCGCATATACTTATTGCGAGTGCAAAGACTGATAAGGAAGACAAGATAAAGGGACTCAATCTTGGAGCTGATGATTATATCGAGAAACCTTACGATATTGACATACTCCTTGCAAAGATAAATGGAATCTTCAAGCGGAAGTATGCTCAGGAGGTGATTATAGAAGGCGACCTTACACTTAATACAGTGACAGAAAGTCTACAGGTGTCAGGTAAAGATGTTGTTGTCACTTCAAAGGAATTTGAACTGCTTAAGCTTTTTATCGAAAATAAAGGTGTAACCCTTAAGAAGGAATACCTTTTCAGTACTATCTGGGGAAGTGACAGTGAGTCAGAACTCCAGACGCTTACAGTTCATATCAAGATGCTTCGCGACAAGATAGAAGAAGATCCTAAGAAGCCAAAGCATATACTTACTGTCTGGGGCGTAGGCTATCGTTTCGAATGAATGAGGTGCAGCAGTGAATAAATTCAAGAAAGCCTCGATTCTTATCATAATCGCAGAAATCCTGATAATTATATTACTTAATATCATTTATATTACAAACATTCGTGTGACGGGCAGGTACTACCGAGTAGAAGCAGAAAGGGTGGTTCGTCTGCTTGAAGCTGATACTTCGTTTCAGGAAAATCCGGAGAAGATAGATATTTCTCAGTTTAATACGATTGTAAAGGTGAGTGAATTTGATTCATCGGAAATTTGTAACAACGATTATGTAGTTGAAGAGGTTGCTGGAAGATTATATAGAATTGAATATGAAGTTGGTGAGAATAGAAGTACATTTATTATGATGAATATTGGTATGGTGGCTGGACTGCTGCTGACCATAGGTGTACTTCTTTATATTGGCTATAAGGTAATTAAGCCATTTGACAAAATGACATCTCTCACGGAACAGCTTGCAAAGGGTAATCTGTCGACTCCACTGAAGGAGGAGAAAAGTCGTTTCTTTGGCAGGTTCCTCTGGGGAATGGATATGCTTCGGGAGAATCTTGAAGATTCTAAGTCGAAAAATCTGGAGTATCAAAAAGAGAAGAAAACCATGCTGCTGTCTCTGTCTCATGATATCAAAACTCCGCTATCTGCAATACAGCTTTATTCCAAAGCTCTGTCCGAAGGAATCTATGATACAGAGGAAAAGAAGCAGGAGGCTCTCACTGGAATACAGTCAAAGACAGAAGAAATTCGTGGATATGTTGATGAGATATATAAGCTGTCCCGCGAGGATTTTATGGAACTTACGGTGACACCAGGGGAAGTATATCTTAAAGATGTGATGGATGGGATTACAGCATATTACAAAGATAAGCTGAGTGTCCAGCATACTGATTTTGAGGTGGGAAAGTTTGAAAATGCACTTCTCTACGCTGATAAAGACAGGCTGGTGGAGTCGCTTCAAAACCTTATGGAAAATGCAATCAAGTATGGCGACGGCAGAAAGATAAGCATCAGCTTCAGCGAAGAAGAAGACTGTAAGCTTATTACCGTATCCAACACTGGATGCTCACTTGATGATGGAGAGATGAATAACATCTTCGACTCCTTCTACCGTGGAAGTAATACCACTAATATTCAGGGTAACGGACTTGGGCTGTATATAGTAAAACAGCTTATGACTAAGATGGAGGGAGATGTTTTTGCCTCCGTTGAAAAAGGGAATGATGAAGATAAACTCTTCAACATAACTCTCGTAGTACGAAAGGTTTAGATTGTCCTTAGTGACTGTCCACTTACGGCCCTGCTGACTATTGAGGAGTATAAAATGATAAATGCAGCAATTTGTGATGATGAAAAGAAGATACTGGAGGATATGTCTCTCAAGGTGAAAAAACTGGTGGGAGAAGCTGAGGTATCTCTGTATAGTGATGGAAAAAAACTGTTGGAGGATATGGAGAAGCAGGACTTCGATATCCTCCTTCTTGATATAGACATGCCTGAGATAAGTGGACTGGAGATTGCGAGGGTTTTTCAACAGCTGGAGAAAAGACCACTTATTATTTTTGTGACCAGTCATGATGAATTAGTGTATGACAGTCTGAAGCTGCATCCTTTTGGGTTTGTGAGAAAAAGTTATCTGGATAAGGAACTACCCAGAGTTCTGGAGGATGCAGTTCAAGAAATCTCATCAAAAGATAGAAATTTCTTCTTTCATACGGCTGAGGGAGATGTTCGTCTCAGTCTTAAGAGTATTCTTTATTTTGAAGCTCAGGGGAACTATATCAGAGTTGTTACAAGTGGTGAAGAATATAGGTTCAGAGAAACTATGCAGGCACTTGAAGCGGCTCTCAGCGGTAACGGTTTTGTAAGGACTCATAAGGGATTTCTGGTAAATGGTGAAGCTGTAAAAATCATTAATGCAGACAAGCTAATATTAGATGATAATTCGGAAATTCCAGTGGGGAGAAGTTATCAGGAATCGGCAAAGACCAGGCTCATGAGGAGTATGTTAAAGTGATAGGTAAAAAGACTGATAAAAAATATGAAGAACTGCTTGAAAGGTATGACAGACTTTTTTCTGATTACTCCGAACTGGAGTTTGAACTTGGTGAGCTGAAGATAAATGCAGATAATATCGAAAAGCAGGACGAAGAGATCAGAGCACTCCATGAAAGCATGAGGAGTCTCAAGCATGATATGAAGAATCACTTGATGGTTACTCTTTCCTACCTGAATGATGGTGATGTGGAAGCTGCTCGTTCATATATATCTCAGATAGTAAGCAAGCTGAATGCGATTCATAGCTATATTGAAACTGGTAATTCGCTTCTTAATCATATTCTTAATGAGAAGCTATCGAAAGCTAGAAATGAAGGGATTGATGTTAAGGCTGAAGTGGAAAATCTATCCTTTGAGAAGATGGAAAGCATGGACTTCTCAGCACTTCTTTCAAATATGCTGGATAATGCTATAGAGGCCTGTCAGAAGGAAAAGAAGAGTGATGGATTATTTGATGCTGAGCTGATAGTGAAGATTTATCAGAATAAAGGCTATGATATGATAGTGGTGAAGAATAAAATATCCAATTCTATACTTAGTAGCAATCCTAAACTAACTACAACCAAAAAAGAAAGCGACGAACATGGAAAAGGTATTCCACAGATTAAGAGCATAGTTGAAAAGTACTCAGGCCTTTCTGACTTTTATGAGGAGGAAGGCTTCTTTACAGCGTGTGCATTTATTCCAGTGTAATTTATAGTCTGTCATTTTTTACAGTATATTAATTGTCGGCTGCTATTCATCCCAGAATAAATATCATTTGTCCCACATCCCTTGTACTATAAATATACAAGGGATATTCTATATTCGAGGTTAATATGATCAATTTTGAAAATGTATCTAAATTCATACTTTCAGACTTGTCTCTGCATATTCCTAAAGGACAGGTTACAGGTCTTATAGGAGACACCGGAGCTGGAAAGACTACTCTGGTTCGTCTTGCCTCGGGACTTCTTCTTCCTGATAGTGGAAGAGTTAGTCTTATGGGAAAAGAACCTGCTCTTAATCGTGGGAAGTATGGAAATAGACTCAGCGTACTTATTACTGGCATTCCAGTTTTGGAAGACGGAGATACTCCTGCTATTGGGCTGGAAATGATGCGTCATCAATACAGTATTCCGAGAGAAGAGTATGACAAGCGTTACGCAGAATTGTCCCAGGAATTTGGGTTTAGGGCTTATGAGAATGAGCGGATAAAGAATCTTTCAGTAGGACAAAGAAGAAGAGTTGAACTGGCAAGCATTTTCATCATTAATCCTGAACTGATTATTCTTGATGAGCCGGATGTTGGACTAGATGAAGAGGGAAGGCAGATACTAGAGGAACGAGTAAAGAAAGAGGTATCGAAAGGAGTAACAATATTCATTACTTCGCACAATATGCATGAGATATCCAGCCTATGCTCAAGGCTTGCAATTCTTTCAGAGGGAAAGCTGATATTCTACGGTAGTGAAGCATCCCTTAGAAGTCAGTATCTTCCTATTAATACCATGACAGTAACCTTTGATGGTCCTCTTCCAAATATCGATGACCTTCCAATAGTTAAATACAGGATGTCAGGGAATACAGTTTCGTATGATTACAATTCCAGATATATATCTGCTTCAGAAGTTCTGGAGGTGTTGATGAAACAGACAAAAGTTTTGGATGTCAAAATTGATAAACCTAACCTCGAACAGATCATATTAAGTAATCACAAGGATTCTTCAAACTAATACTCGCAAACTAATACTCTCATAATGAGGCATTGTCATTCTGAGCAGGGTGAAGAATCATATACAGTGGAGGACGAGATGAGTTTTATAGAGGTAGAAAACATCAGCAAGAAGTATAAGGTAAGCAAGAGGTCCAGTGGTATTCCAGGGATGGTTGCAAATCTATTTGTTCCGAAATACGAGAACAAGCAGGCAGTGAAGGATATCAGCTTTACAATAGAAAAGGGAGAGATGGTAGGCTTTGTTGGACCAAATGGAGCTGGCAAATCAACCACTATCAAGATGCTGTCAGGCATTCTTTATCCAGATTCAGGTTCTATCTCTGTATCAGGAATTGTCCCATATAAAGAGCGGAAGAAGTATGTTGGCAGAATCGGAGTTGTATTTGGTCAAAAATCACAGCTTCAATGGGATCTTCCGGTGATCGACAGCTTTGAACTTCTGAAGGCAGTCTATAGTGTTCCTGATGATGTGTATAAAAAGAACCTTGATAGATATACAGAGATGCTGGATATGAGCAAATTCCTAAAACAGCCTGTAAGACAGCTTTCACTTGGACAAAGAATGAGGGCGGACATAGCTGCTGCACTTCTTCATTCACCTGAGATTGTGTTTTTTGATGAGCCAACTATCGGCGTTGATGTAGTAGGAAAGGAAAGCATACGAAATTTTATAAAGGATTTAAATGCCGAAGATGGAGTGACCATGCTGTTTACTACTCACGATATGCAGGATATAGAGAAAACCTGCCAAAGACTTATCATAATAAATGAGGGTTCAAAGATATACGATGGAACTCTGGAAGGGATTAGAAAACTCCATGGTTCTTCTCGTCAGCTGGATGTGTTCTTCATGAATGATGAGAAGGTTAAAGCTATCCCGAATGTTGAAATTAAAGAGGTGGATAAGAGACATGTTCAACTTATATTCGATGGAAAGAAGGTTCATATTAATGACCTGATGAGTCATCTTTTATCAACCT
Organism: uncultured Lachnospiraceae bacterium; assembly: GCA_902783605.1. GTDB lineage: Bacteria > Bacillota > Clostridia > Lachnospirales > Lachnospiraceae > Eubacterium_Q. The sequence continues at coordinate 565 of CACZRU010000219.1, read as the reverse complement.
ATAATGTGAAGGATATCAATATAGCAAAGCCGGATATAGACAGTATTATTCGTAAGATCTACAGCAGAGAGAAGGTGGCATAATGAAGTTAGGTGCTTACATGGCATACGCGAAGAAAACATTTCTTGGAAAAAGTGCATACAGATTCGACCACCTTATGAGTATTCTTTCCACTGTCCTTCAGTTTTTTATCTTCTATGAAATTTACAGAGCTCTATATGGAAGTGGAAATAGTGTGGATGGCATAACCATGTCTATGGTGACAACTAACTTTGTGCTCTCTCTAGGAATCAGTGCTATCTTTAATCCAAATGACTATTTTCTGCCCAGCAGAATATGGGATGGAAGTATATCTACAGAACTGCTCCGACCTATGAGCTTCAAAGGGAGGATGATAGCCGAAAATGTGGGTGAGTCATTATTTAACCTTATATTCAAATTCATACCAGTGCTTATCATTGCCATAGTTACAACGGGAATGGAAAAACCTGCGGGAGCTGGAAATATGATTCTCTTCATTTTCAGTGCGCTGCTTGGATATGGGGTTCTTTTCAGCATCAGTTTC
>CACZRU010000218.1 GCA_902783605.1 uncultured Lachnospiraceae bacterium | reverse complement strand
TTCGTCTGTCTTAACCTTTATAGAATATCCGTTCTCTGTCTCCGCAACTATATACTCACCCTCATAGCCAACATAGACAACATCTGCCTTAATAGCCTGAGCTGTCTTACGGCTAGTATCAAAAAGTGCAGCACTTGCCCTCTTAGCCTTACCCTCGGTAGTTACGAATACAAGATTTATATCCGGATTCATCTCTGACACATTCATCATTGCTACAACATCCGCAGTATGGCTCATACCACAGAACTCAAATATCTGAATACCCTTGTCTGTAATCCTGAACTTCTTGTCCTTCTTCGTCTGTTTCTTCAGAATGTCAGACACTTTAATAATATGCACCATTCCTTCGCTGTCAAAGATAGCTATTCTATCGGTTGACATAACATTGAGGTCATATTTTCTAACAACCTCTGGATTCTTCTCAAAAACAGCTCTTGGTGCGGACTTGATGTAGAAGAATCTATCCAGTAGAATTGTCTCTTCCGTAGCTACAATCTTCTCCTTCTCTACCACAACCTCACCAAGATTCTCTATAACAGATCTCCTAGGGATTGCATACCTCTTCTTCAGATCTTCAATGTCAGCAATCATCTGCTTCTTCATTGCCGCATTTGACTTAAGTAGCTTTTCATACTTGGCAATCTTCTTCTCTGCCTCTTCCAGTTCCTTCTTCAGAACATCGATTTCCAGTCCGATGAGCTTCTGCAGTCTCATTGCCAGTATTGCGTCTGTCTGCTTCTCTGTAAAATGAAGCTCCTTAGCATCAGCTACAGAACCTTTATATCTGAACTTGATGTTGTCTGTCTTACCAAACATGAGACATTCCTTTGCCTCCTTTGTAGTTGCTGAACCACGGAGAATCTCAATGATAAGATCAATTACATCTACTGCCTCCAGAAGTCCTGACTTAATCTCACGGACATCTCTCTCTGCATCAAGAAGACGATTATATTTCTCAGTGTATACTTCCCATTTATACTCAGTGTAGCACTCAAGAATTCTCTTAAGTCCCATAACCTCTGGTCTGTGATTATAAATACAGTTCATATTAATACTGTAGTTTTCTTCAAGACCAGCTTTCTTATAAAGAAGATTCAGAATCTTCTCAATCTCTTCGTCGCTTGTGCCCTTCTTCACATCGATACAGAGGCACTCGCCATCTTTATCACCACGGTCTGCAATATCAACAACTGCAGGAAGCTTGCCCTGGCGAACCAGATCAGCTACAGAGTTAAGAAACTTCTCAGTACCATTTATCATGGTCACAGGAATTTCAGTTACACAGATTGACCTTCTTCCACGTCCTGCGTCACGAATCTCAACCTTGCCTCTGACTCTTATCTTTCCAAGTCCTGTCTCATAAATCTGAAGGAGTGTATCCTTATCAACATTTATGATTCCTCCTGTCGCAAAGTCAGGTCCCTTAACAAACTCAAGGAGTTCCTCAGTTGTGATATTTGGATTATCAATATAAGCGATTTCTGCATTTGCAATCTCTTCTAAGTTGTGAGTCGGAATGTTTGTTGCCATACCAACGGCAATACCTGAAGAACCAGAAGTAAGCATATTAGGAATGAGAAATGGAATATGAACCGGTTCCTTCTCAGTTCCATCGAAGTTAGGCATGAACTCGCAGAACTTGAGGTCCTTCAAACCTTCCTCTGTATACTTTGCAATTCTCGCCTCAGTATAACGCATGGCAGCTGCGCCTGAACCAGACACATCACCAAAGTTTCCATGAGGATCTACTAAAGGAATTGGAAGCTTCCAGCTCTGTGCCATATTAACGAGACACTCATAGATTGAGCTGTCACCATGAGGGTGATATTTACCCATGGTATCTCCAACGATTCTCGCACACTTACGATGCGGGCTATCGGACCTAGTAAGCTCAGAAAGCGAGTAGATAACTCGGCGCTGAACCGGCTTCAATCCATCCTTTACATCTGGAAGAGCTCGGTCAGTGATAACGGACATGGCATAGTCCACATAGTCCTGCCCCATCTCCTCTTCATAATCTATTGTTTTGATAGTTTCCATATATATTTCTCCTGATATATTTCTCCTGATATATTTCTAATTTAAAAAGATTCTTCGCTTCGCTCAGAATGACATGCCGAACCTTAACTAAAAAAGAACAGTCAGGCGTTTCATTTATCGCAGAAACACCCACTGTTCATTAATTTACCACATCTTGTAGCCAAAATCAAAGAAAAGTACTAATATTTGTGGTTTTTATTATATTTCTCTTGATATTCCATACCTTCCAATTGCAACAAGAATAAGCATAGAAGAAACCAGCATGAATGGTTCTGCAATCGTTGAGGAATATGATGTTAGTGCATTCATCCCTGACAGATACTCCACGCCTCTTCGAGATACGAGTACATTCATAATAATACTGGAAAGAGACAAAATCAGATTAACAACAACATATGTTATCAACATAATGATTCCTGCAGTTTTTCTAGAATCTGTTTTATTCGAAGCGATAACAAGCATAAATACTCCATACATAATAAGAACTAGAATGTGGGAGTAAAACGTATATGGAATAATTTTTCCTTCGAGCTGAGTTCCTATACCTGCTGGTAGTATGCTTCCTTGTATAGCAATCATGAAAATATCGATTAGTAATACTACCGCATATAAAATGATTCCAATGATCATTAATAATTTGATATTTTTATCCAAGTTCGTTTCTGAGTTCATTTTAAATTTCCCCTTTTTTATTCATATTTTTATATTTAACCAACTCATAATTGATCATTCATTACATTAGCTCAGTTTATCATAAAAAATGCATCACACTTTCAATTTTATGTCAACCTGAATACCATCATCCACCAGTTTTGCAAATTCCTCTCCGTCAGTTGGTTTGCCTGCAACATCTCCATAATGTGTTGGGATAGCAACACCAGGTTTGATTATATTGATCAACTTAGCAGCCTCCTTGTAATCCATAGTATAGAAACCACCAATTGGCACTATAGCAATGTCACATCTGACAGCCTTTGCTTCATCAGTAGCGTCCATATCACCCGCAATATAAATCTTTTTTCCATTTACATTTATTAAATAGCCACAGTTTCCACATTTCTTTGGATGAAATGGTTTCAGCTTATTATATGAAGCCACTGTTTCAAAGTTTAACCCCTTGGCATCATACTTCTGTCCCGGAGCCACAGGATAATATACTCCGCCATGCGCTCCCTTCTTTATCTTCTTATCCATCCCCTTAGGATAAACAAACACAGTGTCTGTTTTTTTTACTGTTTCTACAGCCTCAGGTGAATAATGATCATAATGCTCATGTGTCAGAAAAATATAGTCAGCATCTCCAGCGCTGTCAGATATCTGAAAAGGATCGATATATATCACCTTATCACCTGCATCAATTCTTACACTGCTATTTGCATTTACAGTTATAAATGATGTATCCATAGTAATCCCCCTTTGAATATTCATGTAAGTATATACTACTCGCATCTTCACCTTTAGGCAACACCTACATAAAAATGAGGGGCAGGCCAGAACAAGTCTTAGCCTACCCCTCGAGAGAGAAAGTTTCTAACTAACAGTTAGTAGTTAGTGATTTAGTTATACGAACCATTCTCTAATAATCTTATTATGTTTATATCAGCATTTACATAGCTGCATATTACTGAGCTACATAAGCACTTCATCTGCTACACCTGAAGCACTCCATGCATAAGATACATTGTAAGAACCTCCGCTTGTATTTCCACTGCCATTTAACAGTGCTATAGACCAACCTTTAGGAGTAATACCATCACCAATATTCATTCCTGGGAGCAGTTCACCTGATGTTACATTATAGTCCCTAAATCATTATCACTGGTTGAACTATAAGCAGCTTCTACAACTCTTGCGCCCGGTATTCCACCATACGAAAAAGCAGATACTGCCATAACTGAAGCAAGCATTCAGCTAATGACTCGCCGAGCCTTCCATTTTCGTTTCATAGTTTTTTTCATACTTTCTTTCTCTCCTCTCTTTTTGTTACTACTTGTTACTTGGAGCTACTCATATATCCAATAAATTTGGTTGTAAATTGGATATATGAATCAACATATTCATATTATACAATACGCAATTCTCCCTAGTTCTCCTTATGGAGTCAATTTAGGTTAACATAAATCGTTTTTTTTTATAATATGATAAAATTTTTTTATAATATGATAAAATTTTTTTAGTAAAATTTATATGAAATATAATTAACCCATATCTTTTTACCGATAAAATGTGTTCCATAAAAAATACTAACAAAACAAACCAGTTTTAAGACCGTTTCTTTTTGTTAGTATTCTTTGTTAGTATTCTTTATTAGTATTCTTTGTTATGATAATTTATTTCTTCTTCAGTCTAGCGATTATCTCACTCATCTCAGCCCAGGTATATTCCAGCATATATTCACCATGATAGGAATTGAGGGCTACAACATCGCCACCAAGGGCATCATATATATCACAGCTGATTTTATCTTTATTGATATAGATCTGTCTGTTCTGCTTTATGATTATATCATCGTACCCCGCCTTCTTTAAATCATCTATCAATGTTTTAAGCACCTTCGAAATATTCTTTGACAGCTGTTTATCCAAAGTTGTTTCATATAAGTCCTTGGCAATATCATTTGTTGTAACTGGATATCCTGCACAATCAATAAGGTAAGCAAGGATTTCCTTAGATTTTGTCCTGGAAAAAGTGATAATATTTCCGTCTTTTCCATATACCATAAAATTTCCAAATGTCGTACATTTAAGCCTGTCATTATTTTCGGTTCCGATTTTTCCAGAGATTATACCTTTATTACCTGTTATTGGTTTTTTTAAGGTTTCTTTTTTAGTTTCTGTTTTGGAAACAAAACTATTTGCAAAACTCAAATCCGAAACCGGATATTTTAAATCCTCAAGTTCCCGCTTTATATCCTCGTCTGTATATGGCTTAGTTACATATCCGCTTGGTCTTGCTTTAAAACTCTCTGTTCCATATTCTGAATAGCTGGTTACGAAGATGATATTACACTTATGCGCATACTTCTTAAGTTCAAGAGCAAGCTCAATACCTGACATTCTTCCAAGCTCAATATCCAGAAATGCTACATCTATGTCAGCTTTTCCTTCATATTCCAGTACTCCTTTTGCCTCCCTGAAAAATACAACTTCAGCATTTGGACAAAGTCTTTCAAGAGTTTCCAGCATCATCTCGAGCGCTGGTCTTTCATCATCTACTACTAGAATTTTCATCTGTGATTCCTTTACTACTTCAAATAATTCCACTACACTTCTATAATTACTTAGATTTTCTTATATCTCACTTTTATCATTTTTCTATTTTTTCGGTATCATTATTATACAAGTGGTTCCCTCATCTACTTTACTCTCAATTTCCAGATGACCTCCACATTCTATCTGAAGTCGCTTCATAACATTTCTGATTCCTATATGCTTATCATCCATTTGGGACATCATCGTTGTATTAAATCCTGCGCCATCATCTATGACTTTTATAATATGATATATCCCAGTTTCTTTAGTCTCTATCCTTACAGTTCCTCCTCCGCTCTCACTCTTTCTTAGTCCGTGCTTCACAGCATTTTCCACCATTGGCTGAAGCGTGAGGACCGGAATCTCAAAGTCTAGGTCCTGTATATCATATTCAATTTCAAGTTTATCCTCAAAACGAAGTTTTTCCAGTGACAGGTACATCTTCGTGTGCTCAAGTTCCTGCTTGAATGGAATCACACTTTTCTCATTTACTGAGTCAAGATTACTCCTGAGATATCTTGAGAAGTTAGTGAGTGCACCCTTGGCTTTCTCTGGATCCTTATCAATATAATATATTATCGATGTGAGAGAATTATGCAGGAAATGAGGCTGTATCTGATCCAGCATTAACTTCTTCTGCACTTCCTCCAGCTCCAACACATATTCAATAGAATAAAGAGCCCTGTGATTCTCATAAAGCATGTAAACAAACATGGCTGCTATTGTAACTATAACTGTTGTATAGTTTTTGTTTGGGAGTACCAAAGACATAATAAGTGCAGTTACTGGAAGAACAAAGGTTATCAATCCAATATCTCTCAGGAAATCATTCATTCTCCTGTAATAATATATAATCAAAATACCGATAAAAAGAAAACTGACGATTGTAAAGCCCTGCCATATCCATGCACCTATTCCCCTTTGATAGACATTTGACTCATCATAGTAATATATAAAACCAGTAAAAGGAGTAATAATCAGCACCACATACAATACAATCTGACCACACTGCAGTAAAGTAGCTAGATTTTTAAATATCCTTCCTCCGTATTCAATTACGACATTCTTTTTGAAAAAAGATAAAAATAGGAGTGTCAGACCACCTGCAAAAATATAAAATATGAATGCACAAATCTGAAGAATAATATAATTTGTCTGCCCACTCTCTCCATCAAACACAAATAAGAGAACATTAAACAGATTATAGAAAAATATAAGCACATAAAACTGAAGAATAGCTGAAGTATAAGGTATAGAAATATTTTTATGATATTTATGATTTTTGTCCTGAATCATACTTACAGCAAGAGAAAAAATCATGATGAGAAGGAATACATCTCCCATAATTGTAATGATTATTTCCATCACTATATCATATTCATATTTATCGAAAATAAATTCAAACATCTGATTTCCTTATTCTCATGATTAAGCTTATTCTATAATAGATATAACTACCCTTAAATCGACATCATAATCATCTGTACAACATTCCTGTAATCTGCAAAACGATTTGTCTTATAGATTTCCTTCAATTGCTTATTATCTAGACCTAGTCCCTTACCGAGGTATGTCCATAGCTCCTTCATCTTCATAACAACCTGCTTATCATTGGCCATTTCCTCTTTATAATTTTCTGTTATCTCTTCAAGGAAGGACTTAAACTTTTTCTTATCCTCTGATGATTTTATAAATCCTGGATTAGATTCATTATAGGAATTATGTAAACCATCATTATATATATTTAATTCGTTCGCTAGATTTGGATTCATCAGCAAACCACGGCCTATCATGACATTTATTTCTTCTTGAGATTGAATTTTATTCATAATATTTTGATATGATGTTATGTCAACTATATCGCCATTATAACATAAAGTTGTTTGTGCGTCTATTTCTTGTGCTCTTAAAAAAGCATCCACATGAACCTCTCCGTTATAGAACTCATTTCGCAGTCTAGGATGAATTATAAGCTCTTTGATTGGATAATTTATGTAAACCTTCAGAATATCCTCCCACTCAGATAAGAACTCCATACCTATTCTGGTTTTTATTGAAATATTTACAGCTAACTTCTCTGCTCCCACAAATATCTCGTCCAAAAAAACATCCAGCTTGTCAGGACAATCAAGAAAACCAGCTCCCCTGCCCTTTGATACTACTGTTCCTGAAGGACATCCAAGATTAAGATTCACTTCTCTATATCCCAGTTCAGACAGCTGCTTAGTTATAACTAGAAAAAGTTCCGCGTCGTTCGTAAGAATCTGCGGAACTATATCTATTCCTTTATTATTCTCAGGCGTTACATCTCTCAGCTCGCGTCCCTTCAGGTGGCTTGCTGTAAGAAATGGTGTGTAATACCTGTCAAGCCCGCCATAGAACTTGGCTATGGCATTTCTGAATATATAGGTTGTTATTCCCTCCATTGGGGCAAGATAAAACTGTTGCATGATTTATGTAAACCTCTTAAAGAATTACAGCCATTTTTTCTTCCGGAAGAACCACAGCCCTCCCACAATAATCAGAGCACTTACTCCTATTACTACCGGATATCCCCACTTAGTATTAAGTTCCGGCATATAACGAAAGTTCATTCCATACCAGCCAACAATGAGAGTCAGCGGCATGAAAATGGTTGTTACAACTGTAAGCAGAGTCATGATGCGATTCTGCTTAACATCAATCTGAGTATGATACATATCTCGAAGCTGCATGGTAAAGTCTCGAAGTGATGTTGCTGTATCATGCAGTCTTGTAACTCTGTCTGTAAACAGTCTAAAGTAACGGGTATTTTCTGACTTGAAGAAATTATTCTCATTCTCCTGTAATTCCTGTCCAAGGTCGATAAGCTGTTCATAATGAATACGGAGTTCACGCAGGTCGCTTCGAATCTCATTTACCCTGGTCAACCCTGTCTCAGTTTTCTCGTCCATCATATCATCCTCTATTGCATCCAGCTCCTTCTCGTACTTCTCAAGAAGAGAAAGATCGCGGTTGATGATTGTTTCAAGGAAGTCATAGATGAACCTCTCCAGGCAAGGAACCCGCCATTTTTTGGAACGGGAGATTCGCTTTAGAATTCGTTCCACAACACCGGTAGAATCGATAAATACAATACCCTTCTCATCAAGAGCGAAGGCATATTGATAATCTGGTCCGCTGATATCCCGCCTGCTAGGAACTGAAAATGTACCAGTCAGCGAATCATAGTTCACTTCGGCCTTAGTATTATGAATATCATCCACGTTTATATCAAGCTCGATACCCATGTCGAAAGCATTTTCTTTTTTCTTCCACTCCTCAACAGTAAGAGCAACTACATATTGATACTCGCCCTTCTGGAGTTCTTCAAAGGTGCACTCTGTGAGCGCTGATTTGATCAGGTAGTACATGATGCTCCCCCTTTGTTATTAGATTTATATATCTCAAGTGGTATTTCAAAAAATAATAGAACCACTTGTGATTATAACACTTATGTGGAATTTATTAAACATGAAATCAAAAGAAGTCAACAAGCATAAAGCCTATTGACTCCTAAAAAAATTAATCATTATAGGTTATCCAATATAGCTGCAAGCAGCCAAAGCAGCTATAGCTCCGTCTGATGCAGCAGTTGTAAGTTGCCTTACTTCTTTGGTCCTGCAGTCGCCAGCTACAAAAATGCCTGGCGTCTTTGTCTTACAGCTTTCATCTGCAGAAATGTAACCAGCTGTATCTAGGAGAACCTTGTCCTCGAAGCCCTTATTATCCGGCTCCTGACCGATTGCGATAAAGAGCCCCTGAACGGAAATCTCTCTTTCTTCGCCACTAATCTTATCTTTTACTACAACTGCTTCAAGACTCTTATCACCCGTGAGTTTAACTATAGTTGAATTAAGAATTAGTTCTACATTCTCCTTATTCTTTACAGCCTCAAGGTTTTGTGGCTCGCCTCTAAACTCATCTCTTCTATGAATTATGTAAACCTTATTACAATAGTTTGTAAGGAACAATGCGTCCTCTAATGCGGTATTTCCACCACCATTTACAGCTACATCCTTCCCTTTAAAAAACGCACCATCACAGGTTGCACAGTAGGACACTCCTCTTCCCGTAAGCGCATCTTCCTTGTCGATACCAAGGTGTCTGTTCTTAGCACCTGTAGCAATTATGACTGTTCTGGAAAGAAAGACTTTGCCTGATGCAGTAAATGTCACCTTGTACTTATTATCAATCTTTTCAATATCACCTTCGCTGACACCTTCTGCAAGTATCTGAGTATATTCTTCATCATAGCTTTCACCAAGCTTCAAACGCTCTTCATTTGTAAGCTCATCTATAGTCTTGATCTGTACAGCCTTCTCATATACAACTTCAGCCCCAAGTTCCGTAGCCTGCTCATAAAGTCCCATGGAAAATTCAAATCCACTAGTTTTCTTTATCCCAGGATAATTCGCAATCTCTGGCGTATTCACTATCTGCCCGCCCACTGTCAGCGACTCCAGACAAACAGCATGTTTACCTGCTCTCTCAACATAAATCGCAGCCGACAGCCCAGCTGGGCCAGCTCCAATAATTAAAACATCTATCATATTTATACCTCATGGTGCAATCAAAATTATGTTAACCATTTACTGTGTCTACTATCTTCTGCTTTGGCACTGCTCCAACTAAACGATCAGCTTCTTCACCATTCTTGAAAAGTATCATACATGGGATACTTGAAATACCATAAAGAATCGCTAGTCTCTCTGCTTCATCAACATCAACTGATACAAATGAAACACCTGGAACCTCTTCTGATACCTGCTCTAAAATAGGTTCCATCATCTTACATGGACCACACCAGGTTGCGAAAAAATCCACAAATACAGGGTTCTCGCTCTTTAATACTACATCATCAAATTCTGCTTCTGTTATTCTTCTAACTGCCATATTATTTCTCCCTTCTACAACATTATGTCAACTGTTTTTTATTTTTATTGTTTCGAATCAATATCATCCAGATTCCCAAGTATTTTATATAAAATCCGGTAAAGATCTGTGGCATCCTTTTCACTTATATTCACACAGCCCCCCATCATCATTGGAACATCCACCATCTTATCCCGAAGTTTCTTAGCTGTATCTGTTATCTCAACTATGACACCTCTGGCATCATCCTCACTTCTATGCTTACTGATGTATCCCTTTTTCTCCAATTTATTAATCACTGGTGTAAGAGTTCCAGAATCCAGGTATAAACATTCTCCAAGTTCCTTGACACTAGCTTGTTTCTTCTCCCACATTGCCATCATAGTAATATACTGCGTATATGTGAGATCATATTTATCCAGGAAGGGCTTATAGTGCCGTGTAATAGCCTTGGAACATGCATATAGTGGAAAACATAGTTGGTTTTCAAGTTTTAAACAGTCATATTTACTCATGGTTATCATCTTTCTGTATTTATATTTTTATACCACTATATAAACTTTATCATAATTTACATCAGTTCTTCAACACACTTCTCAACTTCCTTCATATCTATTGAAGGCTCAAATCTTGCAACAACCTCACCCTTACGATCAATAATAAACTTAGTGAAATTCCATTTGATTTCTGCGTTATTCTTATAATCCTTATCGATTTTCTTCAGCATAGCTGACATAGCCAGTGCCTTGGGACCCTTGCCAAATGATTCAAATGATTTCTTCTCTTTCAAATACTTAAACAGTTCTATCGCATTTTCCCCATTTACATCAGATTTCTTCATCTGAGGAAACTGTGTATTATACTTAAGCTGACAGAAGTCATGTATTTCATCATCTGTTCCCGGAGTCTGTCCAGCAAACTGATTGCAAGGAACATCGATTATCTCAAATCCCTGATCATGATATTTTTCATACATTGCCTCCAGGTCCTTATAATGTGGTGTAAATCCACACCCAGTTGCAGTATTAACTACCAGCACAACCTTTCCTTCAAAATCCTTCATTGCAACTTCACTGCCATCAGGAGCAGTAACCTTTAAATCATAAAATGTCATAATTAAATACCTCCGTTATAACACTTATACTATAAATAATACTATCAATGTTTCTTCTAGCTAAATAAAATAGATTGTATACAATTTAATTGTACACAATCTATCGTAAATGTCAAGCGTTATTTTTTGCTGCTATATTTTGCTAATTTTTTTTATCTATTTTTGTTTTTGCTGATTTTTCTTAATTTTCTTTATATTGACTTTCTTAAGTGGAATTTCTTCTTTCTTTATTTTTTGATCAGCTTCCTTAGGTTTTCTTTCCGGATGATGTTCTATAACTTTTTCATTGTATGCTTTATAGAATATCTCACTATCTGCCATATTGAATAAGTATGGATCAGCCATTTCATAATCTTTATATTTTGATAATCTCTCTTTTGAGTTTTCATAAAAGGCCTTAAACTCAGGAGACTCCATAAGGTTATTAACTGCCGATTCAAGCGGTTCAATATTTACATAATCCAAATATTCATTTACCTTCTGTTCTCTTTCATTAAGTCCTTTTTCCTTTTTATCTAACTGATGCTTTCTGTTTTTTTCCTGTAGATTATATTTGGTCAGAACCATCTGCGCAGCAAGCCCCTGCTTGATCAGCTGCTCTGCATTGTCACCATACTTTATCCCAGTATGTTCACTTACATTCTTTAGAAATGCTCCTCTATCCTCCGGCTTTACACCATTCAGTCCAAATCCAAGGTAAACATCATACTGAATCTGAAGCAGATTTCTCTTAAAAGCTCTTTTCTGAGGTGTCAGATTCTGGTAGTTTTTTTCATCATTCATAAGATCAAAGCACTGTCTTGATCTGTACATACTTCTTGAAAGGTGGTTCTGATACAGATTTTCCTTTCTTTTTTCTTCTATGTTCTTCTTCTCCTCTGTACCCTCGTAAAGCCTATTTCGTACCTTTACATTATCCAAAAGTCCAGACTTCTTTACTTTGAAATCCTCCCACTTATTGTGAGCTTCCTTAACAGCATCAAACTTTTTCTTATGCTCCAGCAACATTTTTTTTGCATCTACCGCATGATTAAATCTGCGTTCCTGTCTTCCCACCTTATGTGGCTTTTTTTCTCTCGTCCAAGCCTCATTCTTACCCTTTTTATATTCTATATATTTATCTATTAATTCTATCGAAGCATCTATCCTATCATTAAACTTATAAACATCTTTTGCATCCAGAGTTGAAATCATATGCTTCTTCAGATCCTTTAAATCTTTAAGCATATCATCATACCCCTTCGAGCTTCTTCCAAGTCCTGTATCCTTCTCAAGATCACTTATAATATCAGAAAGACTTTCAAGAGCTCCCATCTTAAAATCATATACAGTCTTGTGATAATTTGTCTTTATAGAAGAACTAAGACTGCTAATTCCTGCTGAACCTTCACTATATTTTTTTATTGTATCAAACAGATTTTTAGGTACCTCTGAATCGTCTTTACTAACTATATTTAAAGCAAGATCCTTTTGCACCGACATTTCACTCAGCTCATTATCATCAACAACTTTAATCGTTCCAGGAATTATATAGCCCTTTTTATAGGTCTCATCATATTTAACAAAATCCTTCTGAATTTTTTTCTTAAGCATATCAACTCTCTTAAGCATATTTTTTATCTCACGAGAACTGAGTTCATATCCATAGAACATCTGCTTGAGACTATCTTTATCAAGCTTAAGAACCCTGCTTGCCATCTCCTTTGTAATAACCTTCATTTCTTCAAGGGCTATTTCTGACATACCAACACCATTTAAATCATTTTCACCCATACATGAATCGTTATCAATTCCCTGAATCGAATCCATGAAAACACTTCCATCTTCACGCAAAGTAAAATGATACAGCATATTTCCAGCGTGTCTATCCGGATTTCCACATATAAAATCTAGTATCTGAAGATCAGCAACCTGCTTCTTAAGCTTCAGATCATTTGCGCTTCCCATAGAGCCCTTAAGCATCAAAGAATTCTCATTCAGCTTATTAATATCATCTCCAATAGCTGACTTCATAAATGTACCTTTGACTGGCTTTCCATCTATCATTATCTCAATATTTTCTGATTCTGCCAAAACATCTGAACAACCTAAAAGCTCTGCCATCTTACTCATGGCAGCATTTCTTCGGTTGAGCTTCGCATTTGTATTCATTTTGATTGAATCTGAGATATTCATCCTGTTCTGTGCCTTGAAGCCTTCACTGGCTATGTCGATAAAAATCTGCAGCTTTTCAGGGGTATTAATATTTTTTTTTATATTATTTCCACCCCATTCAATAAGATATTCCTTTGCCTTTTCGTACCCTATAAGTGACAGCTGTTCCTTATAGGATAGAAGAGATGTTAGTCCTCCCTTGTCTCTTATTCTAAACATTTCATAAGCATTTATCACATCACTATAGCCGACAAAATCTGCAGCCTTTCCATACTTCTTCTTCGCCCTGGCTACTGCCTTTTTTACAAGGTCCCCCTTCACCATCTGATTATCGGGAGTAAAGAATCCGGTCTTTGTATTTCCTGATTTATCCTTTAATGTTACGGCTATTCTCTCATTCTGATTACCCATATTATTTTTTCCAGCTTCTGTGACAGTAGCTGTATATTCTGAATTAATACGAGATGTTTCATAAACATCATGCATATTAGTTTCTATCTTCTTATCACTGATATTTTTTACAGCTGTGTAATCCTTGCTCAAAGTCTTTGCTATAACATCGTAATATGCCAAGTCATTATCAAGCTCTTTAAATTCTTCCGACATATTACCACGAGAAAATATATCCGTTTCCTCCAGATATTTTTTCTCTCCTTCATCCCTTGTATCTATCATCGTGTCTGTAAGTTCGTTAAGTTTATTTATTGTATCCCTATAAAGAACCTGTAGTTCAATTAAATCTTCTTCAGATAGATTACTTCCCTTATCATCCTGCTGATTTTTAAGCTTTCCCTTATTGGTATAAGGACTAAGCTTCTCAATCTTATCAGTAAGCTCTTTAAGACTATCTGCAAATGCTTTCTTTTCCTCATAAAAAATATCATCCTCAGGTGTATCTCCCAGGATTCCCAGTAGTTTCATATATTCCTGCTGTCTTTTCTTCAGCCTTTCTTTTCTCTCATTATTAGGTCCCTTTGGCATCTTGTTACCTCCTCATGTAACCAGAAAACGAAATATTTTACTTTACACGGTGAGTATAACACCACAAGCGCAACAATAGCGCAACAAAAAAAATCCTCCCGGAGTTTTCATGGGGTAATTTTCAACTCTGGGAAGATTTTATAGTTTACATAATATTCTTTTGTTACTATTCTTGTTATCTTAAAAACTCACATGCTGCAATTGCTGCATATGCACCGTCTGAGCATGCTGTTGCAACTTGGCGGAGCGTCTTTGTACAGCAGTCTCCTGCCACGAAGAGGCCTGGTGTTTTTGTTGTACAGATATTCTCAGGGACAAAGTAACCTCTCTCGTCCAGATCAGCTATATCTGCAAATGAACCATTATCTGGCACAAGTCCAATTGCAAGGAATACTCCATCGCATTTAGCTGTTTTCTGCTCTCCGTTTTCTTCGTAGATAACTCCTGTCAGTTTCTTCTGAAAGCCATTTTCGGCAGTCCCCTCTTCAATCTCATAAGCAAGAATCTTGGTACCAACATGTGTTTCTATATTTCCCTTTGAAAGTACCTGGTCCTGAAGCTTCTGATCTGCTGTGAATACCGGCATATCCTGAAGGATTATTAGTTTGTCTACTATATCTACAAGCAGGCTGGATTCTACAAATGCCGAGTTACCTCCACCTATCATTACAACAGTTTTGTCTCTATAGAAATCGCCGTCACATACCGCACAGAAACTGATTCCATTTCCAATAAGCTCTTCTTCACCTGGAAGACCAAGAACTCTATGGGTAGTACCTGTGGCAAGGATTACTGTCTTTCCTTCATATCTTCCGCCTTCTTCTGTTTTTATTGCAAAGAATCTGGAAACAGGCTTAGCTGAGCCAGTCTGTTCGCCTTCTTTTTCCTCATAGTCAACATCATAATCAACATTAACGGTATCCACAGATATTACATTTTCCAGTGTAACCTCAGCGCCCTGTCCCATGGCCTGCTCAAGAAGTTTATCACCAAATTCATCTCCGCTTATGGAATCAAATCCTGGAATATTCTCTACCTTAGGTGAATTAACTATCTGTCCACCGAACACTGACTTTTCGATAACAAATACCGACTTGCCATTTCTAAGTCCATATATTGCTGCCGTAAGTCCTGCCGGACCACCACCAACTACAATTATATCGTACATTATATTATCCCCTATTATTCTCTAGATTTAAAAATATAGATTTAAAAAGGAGCAATCTGCTTAGCTTTTTATAAGCCACAGCAGACGCTCCTATAATTAAACAATTATTATTTATCTTACTGATTATTATTGATAATTACTGTTTATTGATTATGAGCTTTAAGCCACTCTGCAGCTGCGTTATCTCCTACGAATCTTGTTCCGTCTGGATCAATGATTGTTGGTGTCTGTGTAATGCCCAGTTCTCTTGCAATATCCATATTCTCTGAGCAGTTTACTTCAACATATTCAACCTTAGCAAGCTTAAATCTCTGCTCTGCGCCCTTGCACTTTGGACAATGATCTTTAACATACATTACTGGAGCTTCTGCTGTTGGTGCCTCAGAAGCTAGTGCTGTCTGAGTCACTGTGTTTTCTGCTTTTACAGACTCAGTCTTCACTTCTGCTTTTGTTGCTTCAGATTTTACTGTTTCAGTCTGTGCTGCATTTGACTCTGCATGACCCATTTTAGATTCTTCTGGAGATGTATACTTAATCTTCTGTGGGCCGTCATGTGTAAGCTTGCTTACCATGATATCGTACTCACGACGATCCATATATTCCTGAGTCTTTCCATCGTTCCAGTTCTGAATTGGACGATAGTAACCTGTTATACGGCTGTAAACCTCTGTCTTCTCACCACAATCTGGACATACATAAACCTCACCAGTGATGTATCCATGATTCTTACATACTGAGTATGTTGGTGACATTGTGTAATATGGAAGTCTGTAATTCTCAGCAATCTTTCTTACAAGTGATGCTGCAGCCTTCCAGTCAGGAAGCTTCTCACCAAGGAATGAATGGAATACAGTACCTGATGTGTACAGTGTCTGAAGATTATCCTGAACATCAAGTGCTGAGAAGATATCCTCTGTGTAGCCTACTGGCAGGTGAGATGAATTTGTATAGTAAGGAGTACCATTTTCATTTGCTGTAATGATATCTGGATACTGTTCCTTATCATGCTTAGCAAATCTATATGTAGTTGACTCTGCAGGTGTTGCCTCAAGGTTGTAAAGATCTCCGTACTCCTCCTGATAATCACTGAGCTTCTCTCTCATGTGGTTAAGAACTTCTGCTGCGAACTTCTGTGTCTCTTCATGTGTAAGATCCTTGCGAAGCCATTTTGCATTAAGACCAACTTCGTTCATACCGATAAGACCGATAGTTGAGAAATGGTT
>CACZRU010000217.1 GCA_902783605.1 uncultured Lachnospiraceae bacterium | reverse complement strand
TATCTGTTTTTTGTGAAATGGAATTCCTGTAACCACAATATGATCAGGGCCCTTTCCAGAAAGCTCGACGCACATATCATGCAGCTCATCTACACTGAATTTTCCGTTTCCGAAATCTCTATCCAGCAGTGTACATAGTTCTGTAAGGTTCGGAGTTAGTATATTCGCGTATCCAACCAGCTCCTTCATCTTCTCACACATTTCAGGAGTATATGTCTTATAAAGCTGTCCCTGATCTCCCATTACGGGATCGATAAGGATTACTGAATCATCCCTCTTAAATGTATGAATAAAATCAATTACAATATCAACCTGTTCCTTAGAACCCAGGAAACCCGTAGCAATTCCGTCGAATTCCATATTCAGATTTTTATATGTCTGTATGTAGTCCCTCATCTTTGAAGTATAGTCATCAAAGAAATATTCTGTGAACTGTGTATGTGTCGATAAGATTGCCGTAGGTATAGTAACTGCCTGTATCTTCATGACTGATATAATTGGGGCCATTACCGCTATGGAACATCTACCAAAGCCTGTAACATCATTTATAAGCGCCATCTTTTTCTGCTTCATTTCAGATTTTTCCTCCGTATATACACTTCTTCAAACTCAGCCGAGTTATTCAATGGAGAATAGTATACCAATATGAAAGAATTATTTCAAAGTATTAATTGCATAGTTATAAAATATCATCAGCAAAACAACAAAAAAACCGCTATGGATAAATTCATAGCGGCATACCATTGCTTTCACTATTTAATCATAGCTATTCAAATTTCAGCAAAGATTATATGGTTTTTTTGAATCAACCTTTATTTCTTATATTCTATATTAATTGTACCACCCATGAGACCGTAGTCACGGCTCATATAATGGCGAGCATACATAGTGCCCCATTCGTATGTTCCTGAAATCTTTTCATCTGTAGAAGTATATTCACCAATCGTCACATCTTCTAGCCATTTTTTACTGTCCTCAAGCATGCCTTCATAACCACCTTGTGGACGAATAGGAGATATTTCTATAATTCTGGATCCATCTTCTTCATCAATATCTATTTCTATCTGTGCATTAACGCCATTATTTTCAACTAATTTTAGCAATCGTACAGAACCGGAATATTCATCTATTTTGATAATTTCAACTTTATCGCCAGCATATTGTTCAAAATCAGCAAGTGTACAATGTGGAGTTATCAAAACTCCGTTGAATTCAATTTCACCAGTTTCAAGATTAATCATTTCATTCTCCTATTATTTGATTTTAGTAATTCATATTGACCGATGTAACATCCTCCAAAACTATCTCGTGTCATTTTACTCGGAATAACTATTCTTATCAAGATTGTTTCCTACATTAAACGCATTAGCCTCTACATAAATCATCATTTTGTTGTAGATAAATATATAAGCCACCAGAACTACTACCCCAGCCAGATAAAGAAATGCAACCATATCTGTAACACAACTGAGAATTGTCATAAGTACAGCCACTCCAAATGGAGCAAGTATAAGACCAGCATGCTCTCCATTCCATTTATTTTTGTAGAATATAATCCTCTTAGCCAGTTTCTCATCCCCACCTGTTTTCTTGTTCAATTTATGATCTGCCACTATAACGAGTATCCCCAGAAGCAAACATACAACACCGAAATATATTAATCCATTGCTTAATGTCAAAGCTATTCACCCCTTTCAAGCTTCTTAGCCTTAGTATACTTACAAGCATATCCTAGTGTCATTCCGAGATAGAATAATGCAAGACCAGCTTGAATATATAAACTAGCTCCAGTAGACTGATTATAAACAACAACTTCATGAAGCTTCATCACTACACAAAGAGTCCATATAAAAGCTGTAAAACCATTCAGGATCATAAGTGTCTTTGGATTATCATCCTTAAAAAATGCCTGCATTTTTGATTCCTTATTATTTGTAACTGTATTTTTCATTGTCGTATCCTCCACTATTTTTTTATGACTTGCATCTCATCGATACATTTTATCTTATGTCTGGATAATACAACATTCGGAATACATATAGCTCGAATCTGTTGCGAACGGATATAAAGTTGATGTGAATGGTAATTTATTCCTTATGCGTAGTGGACTCTATCATAATTATCTAAATTATCTTAATTATCTTAATTAGTCTCAGCAGTCTTTACTGACTTCTTCTTTCTTATAACATTTACGATTAATACGATGATTGTTACAAACAGGAAACCTGCTGTGTAGTTAATAAATATATCTCTATATGCTGTGCTTGCAAGTTCTACTGTTAATCCACGAAGAAAAACATATAAGAATACCAGAAGCATTGTTGGTACATATACGATAATATCTTTCAGGAAAAAGTTATTAACCTTGATGTATCTAATAAGTGCATAAGCGATAACTGCTACAAGTACGATAACTGCTCTGTCTATTTCGTGCCAGTTTCCTGATGGATCCTCATATACACCCTTCGAAAGATATATTGCACTGTTTAAAAGTGTTGCTGCAGTATATATCTCAAAATATAAAAATAAAATTCCTCTTAAATATTTCTCCCACACATTTTTCATTTGTTTGTTCCTCCTAAGATTTGTTTGTTTTTTTGTTTACAAACGCATCTTATACGGAATCTTATATTTTAACAATATAACCTGTATTAAGTTGCAACTGAGACTGTCTAAGTTGCAATACCCATATCTTCTGGCCCCTTCGAATTTTAGTTTTCCTGTATCCATTTCCATAGAGAATTATATTTGCTCATTAGCTCCTCCATCTCTTCTGCATAACAGCTATTTTTCTTCAGCATTTATAGTTCTTATTCAATGTGTCCTATCCTCGCCCGAAATCTCATATGCCGTATATTCATGATCATATTCATATCCCAGTTTTTCCGCCAGATGAACGGATATTCTATTCTGGGCATCCCAACTTGGATACAGGTCTTCGTCAAGACACCGTAAGATCAGCGCTGCACAAACAATTGTCGCCAGTCCTTTTCTGCGTTCTTCCTCCACCGTATCAACCTCTATCTCGATACCATCACTATATCTCGTATAAGAAGATGCTCCTGCGACAATCCTCCCGGACCTGATCACAACCACGCCTCTGCCAATATCCAGATATTTTTCTTTACTCTCAAATGATGAAACAAAATCTCTCGTAACTGGATCTGACAAACACATATCATATATATTTTCATCAATATCTTTTAATTCGCAGCCTTCCGGCAACCTATCTATAAAACTATTCAACAAGTCCTTGTCAAACTTAGTATCCTTTTTGATGGCATACCTGATTATCTTCTTCGCATCCGGGAAACATTCCTCAATACATTTTGCCCAGTCTTCATTCTGCGGCGTCATAATAACAAAGCCTTCCGGTTTATGACTGACAAGCTCTTTATCCGGAATCCCAGCATAAAACGCGAAACATCCCACATGAGCCATGGCCGATACCGGAGCGTCTAGATTTGTAACAAATATTTTCCCCATAACCTTTTGCATGCAGGAATAAATCAATGTTTCTTCCCAGTCCTCAAAAAGATGTTTTACTATTGATGTATCTTCCAGTTCGTATATCATTGATTCTCCTTTCCCGTCCTTATGAAATGTCCTTCCTGAACAGCTGCAAATGTCGCCACTAAACATATCGGACTACCCGTATATCCACATTTTTCAGTTTAAAACTTTACATTTTGTTTCTTATCTAATGGTGTTACTAAAGTTAGCATCTTCCAATCTTCAAGAGTTGTCTTCAAAAACTGAATTGCCTGAATCGTTATCTTATCTA
>CACZRU010000216.1 GCA_902783605.1 uncultured Lachnospiraceae bacterium | reverse complement strand
ATTTATGGTGTAGTTGATAATACATTAATGGGACTTGGTGTTGCGTATATGTTTCTGGTTTTAGGTATGATTTACACAGCAGTTTTTAGTGTGTCGTGGATAATTGCTATGAGATATTATTCTCCCGAAGAATTGAAAAATGATTAGATGAATGTACTTGTATATGGAGAAAGTGAAATGAGAAGAAATGATAGAGAAATAACAGACAAAGTTTTAATTGAACAGTTTATTGCAAAAGAACAGATAATAAGAATTGCATTTTATGATAATGGTGATTTGTATATTGTTCCGCTTAATTACGGTTTTATATATGAAAATGACAAATATGTATTCTATTTTCATGGAGCAAAAGCAGGACGAAAATATGAACTTAGTAAATCCTCGCCCCAAGTTGGATTTGAAATAGATGGTGCATATGAATTATTAGAAGCAGATGCTGCATGTGATTATTCAGCTAAGTTCCAAAGTGTTATTGGTACTGGAAGGCTGTCAATTGTTGAAGATAATGAAGAAAAGATAAAAGGATTAAATGTTTTAATGAACCATATTTCTGGAAAAACAGAATGGAGTTATTCTAAAGAAATGGTCGATGCAGTTGCGGTTTTTCGCTTAGAGGTTGAGAAAATATCTTGTAAGGCAAAGTAAATATATATTTAGGATAATCGACTAAGAAAGGTATAACGAAACAATGAAATTAAAGATAGCATTTGTTCAGATGCTCCCAGGAAATGATCTCGAAGCAAATCTTGAGATAGGGAAAAAGGCTTGTATTGAAGCTAAAGAAAAAGGGGCAGATATAGCTTTGTTCCCTGAGATGTGGAGTGATGGTTATTCTTTACCACAAGATGAAGCGGAATTAAATAAACTTGCAGTTCGAAAGGATAGTACATTTATAAATGAATTCAAAATGCTTGCGTCAGAATTGAAGTTGGCTATAGGTATTACACTCTTGGAAGCGAGTGATCAGAAACCACTTAATTCAGTAATTTTTTTCGATAGACATGGCAAAGAAATCCTGCACTATTCAAAGCTACATACATGCGCATTTGCTGATGAAAAAGTATTATCAGGTGGCAATGATTTTTATGTTACTGATTTAGATTTCGGAGAGGGAACTATTAAGATTGGATCCATGATCTGTTTCGATAGAGAGTTCCCTGAAAGTGCAAGAATCCTGATGCTCAAAGGTGCAGAACTGATTCTGGCGCCAAACGCTTGCCCAATGGAAATCAATAGATTATCTGCACTTAGAACGAGGGCATACGAGAATATGGTTGCAGTAGCGACATGTAATTATCCTGAAGGACATCCTGATTGTAATGGCCGATCCACTCTTTTTGATGGTGTACCTTGGCTTCGTGAAGAACCAGGTTCGAGAGATATGTGCGTATTTGAAGCACCTGGAGAACCAGGGGTATATATAGCTGAACTTGATATCGACAGACTCAGGACTCATCGAAGTAATGATATTATGGGGGATAAGTACAGACATCCCGAAAAATACGGCATACTATCTGATTCTGACGTTCGAGATGTTATTGGTGGAGAATTTGTTCATTGGTAGGATAAATAATGGAAATTTGGGATTTATATAATTTAGACAGAGAAGTGGTAGGAGAGCATATAAGAGGTAATGCAATGCCTGTAGATGCCTATCATTTGGTTGTTCATATATGGATAAGAAATACAGACGGACAATATCTTTTTACTCAGAGAAGTAGTAATAAGAAAACCTGCCCTTTGAAGTGGGAGTGTGTTGGAGGTTCTGTTTTAAAAGGAGAATCAAGTTTACATGCTGCACTTCGAGAAGTGTATGAAGAAGTGGTTGATTTTAAGTGGATGACAAAGGAAGAAATAAAAAAACTATTCCGTGAGGGAAAAATGGTTACTGGAATAAAGGATTTATCGTACTTTATATTCTTAATATGTCTCGTATTTATGCTTATACTTACTACTGGGTGCACAAATGATTCTGATGGTGAATCAAAACAAGAATCAAATATGAAAGAAGTTTTAGAGGAAGATGTCACAGAAGATAATACGATAGAAGATGATTCTATAGATAATGCTGTGGATAATAATAAAATAGCTTATGAGGAATTATCAGATGTCAGCCAAATTTCAGATAATATGTATACTTGTACTTACGAGAATGTAAAACATGATTTTATTATATATTTACCTGAAAATACAGATGATGCTCCCTTTGTAATAATGCTTCATGGTTATGGCGAATCTGCTGAGGGTTTCTGCAACAAGGTTCATCTTGAAGAAGTGGCTTGTGCACGAGGATTTGCTGTAATCTATGTGGATGGTGCTTCTGATCCGAATGATACAACTTCCGCAAAAGGCTGGAACTCAGGGATAGGTAGTGATGGGAATAATGATGTAGCTTTTCTTGCATCACTTGCTAAATATCTTGAGAAAGAATATTCTTTTTCCGAGGATAAAGCATATGTTGTTGGATATAGTAATGGCGCATTTATGACACATAGGCTTGCGATGGAGGCATCAGATGTATTTACTGCTTTTGTCAGCGTTGCAGGGAAAATGCCTGAGAGTATCTGGAACTCAAAGAATGATAATAATAGTATAAGCTTTTTCCAGGTGACGGGTGAAAAGGATGATGTTGTTCCGAAGAATAGTGATGGGAGTTCTGAGTATGCAAAGGATCCCGCGATAGAAGATGTTATGGATTATTGGGTTAACTCCAATGGATTGGAATATAGTGAAGAAAATGAAATTGGAAAGGGGTCAGTCCTTACAAAATATTCAGCAGATGGAAATTTAAACAGAGTATGGAATCTTCAAGTAAAAGATGGGCGTCATTCATGGCCGGATGAATCGATATGTGGTTTTGATATGAATTCCTTGATACTAGATTTTTTAGGATCGGAGTAATCCGGTCCTTCTTCATTTCTTATTTCTTTAAAAGCAACGAATTCGTACATTTTGCTATATGAAATGTTAACTCTGCTTGATAGACACTGCGACTAAAACATTTATAATAATGTTAAAAAGAGTTGCAAATGTATGAAATGTAGAGATAATATGAAAGGTAGATAGAGTATGAATAATATGGTTAGTAATACAGCTGAGACATCGAATAAAAGAAAATATTTTGTAGATAATATACGCTGGGTGACTGTGATCCTGGTACTGATGTATCATGTACTCCTTATGTATAATGGAGTAGGTATTAATGTTGGATGTGGAAAGATTACAAATCTTTCTGTTCAGCACTATGATATGTATATGTACTTTGTTTATCCATGGTTTATGCCGGTTTTATTCCTGGTAGCAGGTATGAGCTCGAGGTTCTATCTGGATAGTCACACGAATAAGGAATTTATTAAGAGCAGAACCACGAAGCTTCTGGTTCCATCAACTATTGGACTCTTTTTCTTCCAGTTTATTCAGGGCTATGTGAGTATGGCTTTAGGCGATGCATTTGATAACATGAAAGATGTTCCAGGCGTTATAAAGTTTTTCATTATGGTTTTGTCTGGACAGGGCGTTCTCTGGTTCGCAACTCTTCTTTGGGTTTATTCACTTTTGTTGGTTCTAGTAAGAAAGATAGAGAAGGGTAAGCTTCTTGAAACAGGATCCAAGACTCCTATATGGATGATTATTCTTTTCTATATTCCTGTATGGGCATCGGGACTGATAATGAATACACCTGTGATCACAGTTTATAGATTAAGTTTTTATTTTGTATTCTTTATGCTTGGCTACTATGTCTTCTCAAATGATGAAGTAATAGAGAAAGTAAAGAAGGCTGCTATTCCAGCAGTTATAATAGGGGTAGTGATAGCAGCAGCATTTAGCATCTACTACTTTGTAGTGAAGGATATGGCAAACTTTGCAGATAAGCCAGTTAACAGGTCGCTTCTATATGCAGCATCCGCATACTTTGGTTCGCTTGCTATGGTATCAGGCTTTGCAAAATTTTTTGACTTTAGTAATGGATTTACAAAGTGGATGAGCAAAAAAAGCTTTGGTTTATATGTGTTCCATTATCTTGGAATCTCAACAGTGGCACTTGTTTTTGGAAAGAGTGGAATGCTTCCAGCGTTCGTGGTATATGTACTTTCGTTGGTTGCTGGATTTGTATTTGGTTTTGGACTATATGAAATTATTTCAAGAATTCCATTCTTCAGATGGGCAGTACTTGGAATTAAGAAAAAGAAAGAAACTTCAAACTAAAACCATTAGTAGAGCAGAATTACACAGTGAAACTGGTTATATAGTAATGCAGAATTATACAGTAAATTAGAATTACAAAGTTAATCAGGAGGTAGGGTATGTTTGGTGATAATTTAGCACAGCTTAGAAAGCTGAATGATATGACGCAGGAGGAATTGGCTGAGAAGGTTGGCGTTACAAGGCAGTCTATTGCAAAATGGGAATCGGGAGAAAGTATACCTGATCTTGAAAGAAGTAAAGCTATAGCAGATGTATTTGGTGTATCTCTTGATGACCTTGTTAATTATGAGCCCGATGACAACATGGGAATGGGCGTTGCGCCAAAAGGAAAGCATATATTTGGTATGGTAACGGTTGGAGAGAAGGGGCAGATTGTAATACCTGCTAAGGCAAGAAAGTTATTCAAGATTGAACCGGGAGATCATCTGATAGTACTTGGAGATGAAGGACAGGGACTTGCTGTTATTAAAGCTAAAGACTTCCTAAAGCTGGCAGATGCAGTAAAAAAGATGTAAAGTTGCGTAGTTAGGCTACAAATGATAAAATTTAATAGGCTGTTTGATTTAGGCCTATTAAGTTTTACAAGGAGCTTATTTCATGAAGAGTTCTAATTCGAAAATATTGGATAATAAGTTATATCTATATCTGACAGAGTTCTTTGCTGGAATGTCTGTCATGGCAGTGGAGCTGGGAGCCAGCAGGCTTCTTGCTCCATATTTTAGTTCCTCTCAAATTGTATGGACCATAATCATTGGTACAATAATGATAGCTATGGCCCTGGGAAACATTATGGGTGGTAGATGGGCGGATAAGAATCCTAATCCGGATAAACTCTATGGCAGAATTATAATTGCTGCTATATGGATTGCGCTGATTCCAGTAGTTGGCAAGTATATAGTTATCGGAATATCGGCACTTCTGGTGTTTACTGTAAGTACTAACTTTCTTGTGATAGCAGCCTTCGCAGCCTGTATGATTATCTTCGTGTTCCCATTATTCCTTTTGGGAACAGTTACACCATCACTTGTAAAATACACTGTCGACAGTCTTGATGACAGTGGTAAGGTCGTAGGATATCTGAATGCTTCTAATACAATAGGAAGTATCATCGGTACATTTGTACCAACCTTCATAAGCATACCAGCGGTCGGAACGAGCATCACGTTTCTGATCTTTGCAGGGATACTTATGCTCCTTGCAATAATCTACTTTGTAAATGGAAAGATCCGTTCCGTAAAAGCTGTTGTGGGAGTGATAATCTTTCTGATTGCATGTATCTTCGGTCATGGAGATTCCTTCGCTTTCTGGGAGAAGGATCTAACCTACGAAGGAGAGTCAATCTATAACTACCTTCAGGTTTATGAAGATGATAATAAAGTAGTTCTTTCTACAAATGTACTTTTTGGCGTTCAGTCTGTATACCGCAAAGAGAAAACTCTGACTGGAATGTATTATGACTATGCAATGGCAGCGCCTTATATGGCTGGGATAAAAGAGAAGGACAATGTGAAGATTCTTGTTCTCGGAATGGGAACGGGAACCTATGCAACTCAGTGTAGTAGATACTTTGACAATGTTACTGTAGAGGGGGTTGAGATAGATCAGAAGATAACTGACCTCGCCCATGAATATTTTGAACTTCCTGAAGAGGTTAAGGTTACGACCTATGATGGAAGGGCATATCTTGAGGCGCTGAAAGCAGAGAAGAAGCATAAAACATATGATATCTCCGCTGATCAAGCAGCTAATTTGAAATATGATGTTATTATGGTGGATGCATATCAGGATATAACCATACCGTTTCAGATGTCTTCGGTTGAGTTCTTTGATTTAGTTAAGAGTCAGCTGAAGGATGACGGTGTGATGGTCGTAAATATGAATATGAAGACCGATACAGAGGGTGGTATAAATGATTATTTATCAGATACCATTTCTTCAGTATTTGATACAGTTTATACAGTAGATGTGCAGAATAATACTAACAGAGAGCTCTTCGCATCCAATAATCCAGACATGATAAACAGAATGGTAAAGGGGGTTGAGCAGGAGACTGATGAAGACCTGAAGAATATGATGGATAAAGTAGATGATAGTCTCGTAAAGTATCAGGCTGAGGACCTGATTCTGACAGATGATAAAGCGCCAGTGGAACTGCTCAGCATGAAGGCTATTGACGCATTAATCAGGGATGAAGTAGATTATTATAAGGGGATATATGAGGAACAGGGGCTGGAAGGTCTGCTAGAACATTTTTAATAAT
>CACZRU010000215.1 GCA_902783605.1 uncultured Lachnospiraceae bacterium | reverse complement strand
GATGTAAGAAGATTTAATAACAATTCCTTTTATGAGCAGAAGGAAATGACCAAGGATGATTATGTAATCATACTGGGTGATTTTGGTATGGTTTGGGACTATAGCGGTGAATCAAGGTATGAAAAGTATTGGCTTGATTGGCTCGATGAGAAACCATTTACAACGCTTTTTATAGATGGTAATCATGAAAATCATGATAGGCTTGATGCAATGGAAGTTGAACAGTGGCATGGTGGCAAGGTTCATAAGGTGCGTCCGTCTATTATTCATTTGATGAGAGGTCAGGTTTTTGATATAGATGGGCTTAAAGTATTTACATTTGGTGGCGCTAGCTCACATGATATAAAGGATGGTGTATTAGAACCAGGTGATCCAAGAATTAAAAGATGGAACAAGGATTACGACAAGCTATTTCGGATTAATAAAATGAGTTGGTGGGATAGAGAACTGCCATCAGAAGCTGAAATGGAAGAGGGCAGACAGAATCTTGATAAAGTTGATTGGGAAGTTGATTTTATTCTTACACATTGTACATCAGCGAGTACCACTGCCGTTATTGGCGTCGGCTCTTATGATCAGGATATTCTTACAAAGTATCTTCAAGAAATAAAAGAAAAAATAACATATAAAAAGTGGTTCTTTGGACATCATCATATGGATAAAGTTATAAGTGCTGAAGAGATATGTCTCTTTGAGCAAATAGTACAGGTGCATTAAAAAGAATGGCTCTTATTTAACGGTACAGACAATGATGTTATGCATGCGATACTAAAAATCACAGAGGCATTGATGGATGAAGGACCCGTTCCGGGCTTGTCAAATATGGATAATCCTGAAGTGTTTTTGAGTGACATTCTTTACAGGATTGAGGAGGGAAAATATCCGTTTACCGAAGAAGATCTTAAAATAATAAAAGATATACAAGATTATAAGACTGAACTATAAGGGTGATTATAATTAATTCAGAATTTAAAGGGGCAAGCGCATGAGATGTCACCGAGGGCTTAACAAATGGATTGGAGTATGGTAGACTAATACGGACATTTTGGTTAAAAACGGACCACCTTGAGAGGAGATTATTTACATGCCTGTATTTGATTTTAATGAAAAAAAGGAAGAAGCAGTAAACGCAGAGAGAAGCTATAAGCTGGTTTATTCAAGTGAGAGGACGACCAGTACTCAGCATCCTATAATGATTCTTGAAGATTCTGGTTCAAAGCTTGTTCATCATTCAAATGGTATGTTTGAGGCTCCAACTGTAGGCTCGGCCTTTATATATGACACAGATGAAAAGTCATCGCACAACATCCTTGAAATCGATGCTAGATTTGAAAATCTTTTAAAATGGCTCGGTGAAAATCACATAATGGTACGTCTCTCAGGTCAGACTACCGAAAGAGGCTATGCGGTATATAAGATTCTTGAAACCGGAGTGGCAGTTAGAGGTTCAAAGTTATCCGGTGAAAATGGATTTCTCCAGTTTATGATTGAGCGTCTTCTTCAAAGTGATGCGCCATCTGAAGAGATAGTGGATTTAGATGAGATGGATGATGCGGATGATATGAGACTTACAAGTATTCAGAGCATAACAGATTATCTTATGTGTGCAGGAAGTACACTTCCGGATAATATCAGACTCTGGGCAAGACGTAATCTTGCTGTTGCCAAGTCTTCCGAAGTAACTCCGGAAGAGAGAAGGCATGCACAGAGAGCACTCTCAATCATGCTCAGTATTCAGTGGAAGAATACAGATTTTCAACCAATAGATCCGGTCGAGGCAAGACGTATTCTCGATGAAGAGCTCTACGGATTGGAAAGTGTAAAGCAGCGAATAATCGAAACTATAATTCAGATTAATCGTACACATACACTGCCGGCATATGGAATACTCTTGATCGGTCCTGCAGGAACTGGTAAGTCACAGATTGCATATGCAGTAGCGAGAATTCTGAAAATGTCATGGACAACCCTTGAGATGAGTTCTATAAATGATCCAGAGCAGCTGACAGGTAGTTCACGTATATATG
>CACZRU010000214.1 GCA_902783605.1 uncultured Lachnospiraceae bacterium | reverse complement strand
TGGTGGAGCTTCACTTGAGTTCCTTGAGGGTAAGGAGCTTCCTGGTGTAGCAGCAGCTAACGACAAATAATTGACAAGTTCAGTGATAGGATGAACTAGATAAAATAGGAGAAAACAAATGGCAAGAAAGAAGATTATTGCCGGCAACTGGAAGATGAACATGACACCTTCACAGGCCGTAGCACTTGTTGCAGAACTTAAAGATTTAGTAGTAAATGATGCAGTAGATGTAGTTTACTGTGTACCAGCTATTGATATTGTTCCAGTAGTTGAGGCTGTTAAAGGTACTAATGTAGAAGTTGGTGCTGAGAATATGTATTTCGAAGATAAGGGTGCTTACACAGGTGAGATTTCAGCAGAAATGCTTGTTGATGCTGGTGTTAAGTATGTTATCATCGGTCATTCAGAGAGAAGAGATTATTTCAAGGAGTGCGACTGCACACTTAACAAGAAAGTTAAGAAGGCTATCGAAGCTGGTCTTACACCAATCCTTTGCTGTGGTGAATCACTTGAGCAGAGAGAGATGGGAGTAACAATGGATTGGATCAGACTTCAGATTAAGTCAGACCTTGATGGTGTTGCTGCTGATGATGTAAAGAATCTTGTTATTGCTTGCGAGCGAATCTGGGCTATTGGAACAGGCAAGACTGCTACAACAGAGCAGGCACAGGAAGTTTGCAAGGGTATTAGAGATTGCATCGCTGAGATCTATGATGAGGCTACAGCTGAGGCAGTTCGTATCCAGTATGGCGGATCTGTAAACGCTGGAAATGCTGCAGAGCTTTTCGCTCA
Source organism: uncultured Lachnospiraceae bacterium (assembly GCA_902783605.1). Lineage (GTDB taxonomy): Bacteria > Bacillota > Clostridia > Lachnospirales > Lachnospiraceae > Eubacterium_Q. The sequence continues at coordinate 18,580 of CACZRU010000214.1, read as the reverse complement.
GCCAGATATCGATGGTGGACTTGTAGGTGGTGCTTCACTTAAGGCAGATTTCGGTAAGATTGTTAACTACTAAGATATCGTTAACAGTATGAAAGGCCTATGGTTTTTCAATAATAAAAATTTCAATAATAAATAATTCGATAATTAAAATTTCGAAAAATAAAGACAAAATAAAAATGGGACAGTTTATTTATAACTTTTAAATGAACTGTCCCATTATATTTTTATTAATAAATATTTTATCTAAATATGATTATTTAAATATGTTTATTTTTTTGGACCATTTATCTCATTTTTCTTGTCCTTTGTCTGAGTCTTTGTCTGCTTCTTAGTCTGCTGTGGAGCTTTTGGCTTTGCATTCTTTATGACACTGCTGATGATGTCCTTTCGAATCTTGTTACCGTTAAGGGCGTTCTTTATTGTGTCGATAAAGTCTACGCCATTCTTCTTTTCAAGAGAACCGTTCTTTATAAGCTTATTTGCAATGTCATTCTTGATACCTTCTTCGCTCAGCATTCCAGTAACGATAGCTTGGCGGATCTTGATATTCTTTGGATCGGCGATCAACTCGTTTGTAAGGTAGGTTGACACGAAGTCGATACCTGTTTCTTGGTTGATGGCACCGCGTCTTGTTTTTAGCTCATATTCTACATCGTGTCTGGTTAATTTATTCTCGTTGAAGAAATTGAAGTAGTTTTCCTTTTGCTCCATGAGAGCATTTGCCTTATCCTCAACTGCCTTCCATGTAGTGAAGACCTGATCTGGATGCTTTTTTGCAACCTCCTGAAATACCTTGTTATTGCTGAGATCCTTGATCTGCTGCTTGATATTACTGTTCTTGATCTGCTTGTGCAGTGCGTCAGTCTTTGCCAAGGTATTTGGATCTGTTGCATCCATACTAAGCATATCCATGACATTCTTTGTCACAATATACTTACCAGCAAGGTCATAGGTTGAAGGCTTATCCTTAAGCTGCACCAAAGTGTTTGGTTTATTGTAATTTGCTAGATTGATATTAGTCTTGTACTGTTTGTTCAGGTCACGCATAAGCTCCTTCTGGTACCTTGCAACACCCATCATACAACCTTCCTTATTGAATAGAGTAGCCTCGCTCACATCAACATTATTAAGATTTACATCCATAGCCTCAGCATATTCCTTGTAAATAGCTTCAAGGTTCTTCTCGTTGATTCCCTTGCTGTTCAGATATTCGGATTCAAGATTCCTTTCGGCTACGCCAAGGAGATAGTAGTCGGATGGAAGTCCTTCGGAAATCTGCTTAATAATATCCTTGGTTTCTTGTGGTATTTCGTATATCCCAAATGTGGAAGCACTTTTAAATGAGTTTGATGCCGCTACACATGCTTTTAATGCTTTTTTTACATCGTCAGGTGTTTTATTCGAATCAGTAGCTACATTGAGAGCGTTCTTAACTGTCTTAGCAAGAGTTTTGTACTCATCAGGGTAAGCAGTGTTATCATATTTCTGCATCTCAAGATTCATATCTAATAGACCGAGCTTCTGAGCCAGGTTATTTTTTACAAGCTGATAGGTTTTGAAGTTCTGCCACATCTTTGTCATGGCATTTCGCTGATTAGTTATCTGTTCATCTTGGATAGTTGTTTCTTCTGTTTTTGTTTCTTTTGCAGCTTCATTTACAGCTTCGTTTCCAGCTTCTTTTACAGATTCGTTTCCAGCCTCTTTATTGTCACCAGCCTTAGGTCCTTCAACATCAGCCTGTACATTATTTACAACCTCAGGATTTTCTGCACCGGCCTGAACATCTTCACCAGCCTCTGGCTTCTTTTCCTCATATACAGGTGGCTTGTCACCATTATGCCAGTAGTCGATATAGTACTGGAGGTGAGGTCCATTTAGCTCAGGAGTTTCGATATTAATAGGATATTCTTCGTCATCTAGCTTCAGCATAAATGTGCTCTCAGCCATGGCGTGTAGGAAGGTAGCTTTGCGAAATGCGTCTCTTTTTGATTCCAGAGCTTCAATCTCTTCAGGGGACTTGCCTTCAGACTGCTGTTCAATATATTTATCAACATACTCATTGACACTTAGTGAAGTAGAGCCTGTCATTGGATAGAACTTGAAAAGTCCGAAATTGATCTCTTTATCTCCAGGAATCCCTCCCATGATAGAGTCGTAGAACTGCTCAGCCTCAGCCAGATCCTCAGCACTGACAGTATTAAAGTCGATATCCTTGCGGTAGTTCTTCTTGATCATACCCAGGTCATGAATTGCTTCGTTGGCGGCCTTATTGTCGTTCAGGTCTCTAATGAACTGTCTTCTTTCAAACCTGTTTTTCTGTGCGTCTTCAGCAATATATTCATCGTAGGCGTCATCGAAAATGTCATTAACCAGAGACTTGACTTCAGTCATCTGCTTTACCTGTTCACGCTTCTCAGCCTCGAGACCAGTGTAGAAGATACCCTGCTGCATGAGAAGGGCATCCTGATAAGCCTTTTCAGCAGCTTCCTTTATCTGACGGAATCTTTCGTCCTCAGCTTCCTGCCTTCTTCTTTCTTCCTCCCTTTCTCTTGCTTCCTTTTCAGGATTAGGGAAGAGCTCAGGATGTTCCTGTCGAAGCTCATCCTCAATTTCCTTTTCTCTCTGTGCCTTTAATTCTTCCTTATGTGCTACGATATCCTGAATGACATCGGGATTTTCCTTTTCAAAATTTTCAAGCTCCTTGAATAATTCCTCCGCCTGTTCGCGATTTTCAGTCTTCATTATAACTTCAATCTGGTCATTAAAGTCATTAATCCTGTTCTTTGAATACATTTCTTTTTTTCTATCTTCGAGAGTGATGTCATTTATGATCATCCATTCCCATTCACCTCTAAGCTCATCTTTAGATCTTGGCATTTTATTTCCCTCCTGTAAGTGAAATATTCTAATCACATTTTACATTAATCCCATTTACCATATTCTACATTAGGGTATGCAACAAAAGCGCAACAAAGTGAAAATAAGGACATCTTTAAAAAAGATTTTCAAACACAATTTTTTACAAATTTGGATGTGATTTTTCTATATAGAATAAAAATCGATAAGGTGTTATAATTCTTTAGAGAGAACAGATTAACAGTGCTTTACTATTAAGGTTATAAATATGGTTGAACTTAAACAGGAACGAAAGAAGATAGCGGTTTTTATCTCTGGCATTTATGGAGCGATTAATTATGAGATGCAGCATGGGATAATTGATACAGCGATGGAAGAGGGCGTGAAGGTTATATTCTTCGCCAGCTTTAGTGACGATTTCAGCCGTGAATTTTATGACCAGTATGCAAAGTATGATGAGGGCGATATTGTATCATTTAAAATTCCTGATCTGAGGGATTTTGATGGTGCTATTTTTGTGTCTAATTCTCTTCCTGTTGATTATAAGTCGAGGGTTGATAAAATCCTTGTAGAATCCGATATTCCTGTTATTAATCTTGGTGGGGTGGATGACCAGTACTACAGCATTTTGAATAACGAGGATAGTTCCTACAGTCAGGTGGTTGAACATGTGATTGAGGAGCATGGCTGCAGGAATATATATCATGTGGCTGGGAGGCCGGAGTATTTCTTTACTCATGACAGAATTGAGGCGACCAGATCAACCATGGAGAAGCATGGGCTGAGTCTGCCTGATGATAAGGTTTATTTTGGTACCCTGTGGCGCGACTGTGGTGATCCTGCACTGGATTACATTCTGGAGCACTGTTCGAAAGAGGGCGTAAAATACCCTGATGCCATAGTCTGCGCAAATGATTATACGGCCATTGGTGTTGCTGATGCCTGCAGAACCCGAGGAATTCGCGTTCCGGAAGACATTATTGTAACCGGCTATGATGGAATTGAGGCGGCCTTCCTCGGCAGCCCATCCATAACTACTTCACAGCAGCCGTTTTTTGATGTGGGCAGGGAGAGCATTTATACACTGCAGAAGCTGTGGAATGGCGAGCAGGTGGACAAAATCATCCGTACCAATGGCAAGCTTATACTTAATCAGTCCTGTGGTTGCGTTTCAAAGGATGTGGACAATGTAAATGAGATACGGTCCATTTATGCGGGGCGCATGGGCAAGATGGAATACTTGTCACAGTCTATGACCAATCTAATTCTCAGCATGTCGAATGCAAACAGTCTGGAGGAGTGTCTCGAGTCTGTGGAGAAGAATGCGCGGATTGACACGGGATTCAAGGACTTTCTGCTGTGCCTGGCACCTGACTGGGATAAGCACAGGGTTGTGGACGATTCGACTGTCCTGCATGACGAGAGCATGATGGTTGTTGCCGGTTTCAGGGGCGAAGAGTCGGTGGAGAAACAGGTGTTCGAGCTTAAGGATCTTATGCCGCTGGACATGCTGGAAGATCCAAATGCGTACTACATTTTCTCAATCCATCACCTGCAGTACTACATGGGCTACATCATTGTTAATCCGGTGATTCAGGACTACAACCAGCTGATAATGAAGTCTTGGCTTGTTAATCTAGGTTCCATGCTGGAAAACTGGCGCGTGCGAAATGATTTTAATAACGCTATTGATCGTCTAGAGAATATGTACAACCGTGACATGCTGACAGGGCTTTACAATCGTCGCGGCTATGAGAAGTTCTTTGAGGAAATATACTACGAATGTGTTGGACAGAAGAAGATTGGCGTCCTTGTGATCGACATGGACAGCCTGAAATATGTAAATGATAATTTCGGCCATTCAGAGGGCGACTACAGCATTACGACCATAGCAGAGGCGATAGTTATTGCATCCCAGGATGGGGAGATATGCTTTAGAACAGGTGGAGATGAATTTGTCGTTCTGGCTGGTGACTACTCAAAGGAAAAGGCTGCTGAGTATATAGGGCGTGTGAGAAATTACATCTCTGCAAAGGTTAAGTCAGACGAGAAGAGATTTCCGCTTCAAGTCAGTGTCGGAGCATGTATCGCAAAGCCGTCTGTGGACACTAACCACACTGTTAGTGAAATATCCGAGCAGTTTATGAAACTGGCCGACGAAGAAATGTATAAAGAAAAGAAAATGCACAAAAATATGTAATGTGCAAAGAGGACATGTCCACAGTTACACGTTACAGTATCATGAATTTATAACTAATAATCAGGAGCACCAGGAAGAGCAGGAAGATTGCAACCAGCTTTTCCAGGTGTCTCTTTTTTTCGTTGTTTATGTTAGCAACGAACTTGATGTCTTTTCTGGTCTTTTCCATTTGCTTCTTTGCAAACCAGATGGCTCTGTCGGTACGTCCCTTGAGTAGTGGGGTGACTGTGCCGTCCTTTCTTATTGAGCATCCCAGGACGATGATGTAATCTTTGTCGAAATGAGGCACATATCGCTGTGCTCTTGCTGAGCAGATGTAAGTTCCTATCATCATGCATTCCAGATAAGAAACTATTGTATATTTTATATACGGTATAATCGATTTTACTGTAGTCAGATATAATACCTTTTTCGTCAACATTCTCTCTGTGGTAGGTTACTGTTACATTTCCAGGTTTTAACGCGATAAATCTGACATTTGTTATATCATCTTTTTCATCATATGAAATAAAGTCCAGCTTTAGAATATCATCTCTACTCATCGTGATAGGATTTTCTTCACTAAGTTTAAACATTAAGGTTTCCCTACATGTTCCTCTGATGATAAATATATTTACGATGGAAAAAAATATAAGCAGCAGAATGCCGACACTAATTTTCTTGCGCATGATGACTCCTTATGAGGTGAATATATATATCTATGAAAATACAAGATATTGTTCTATAACATAGACTAATATTTGAATATTCTACATTAAACAAAGGTTTTTTCAAATTGTATGATACTTGTTGGCATAATGAGAATTTGATATACTAGACAAAGTATAGTTCTTATTTATAGTACTATAATGTGCCAAATGTGCCTGAACTATCTGCACATTTTATGAGGAGGAAAAAGTATGAGACCAGAAGGCAGAGGAAATCCATATTCTTTGTTTATTATCATTGGATGTATGATAGTGTTTTTTATAGTTATGGGGCTTGGTTCACGCCGTCATAAAAAACAGTGGGATGCAGAGGAACAGCTTCAAACTATAGCACTTGATATTGATCAGAAACCTCAGGCTGATTCAAAAGAAGATATACTTGAAATCCTGAATGATATGATTGACAAGCATGCAGAAGATTTTTATATGGACGTAAATGTTAATATTTCTAAGGAGGATATTGAGGAGGTTGCTCATGAACTTGATCCATTTCTGGGACGTTTATCAATGTATTCTTATGCTACATCATCCGTTCAAGAAGGAGATGGTGAAGCAATCCCAGATGCATATGCTGGAGTGAATTTCACTTTTGAAAGATCTATAGAGTCGTTTGTTTATGATGATTTAAGGAAAGATATACCTATTCCAGAAGATAACGCGGAAGCACTTAAGGTGAAGCAGGAGTGCGAATTATTTCTTAAAGAAAATATCAGTATCGGTATGACTGACTTTGAGAAGGAATTGGCAATCCATGACTATATCATTAATAATTGTTATTATTCGACTTCATTTGCGGATGATATGTCTGAATATAACTCATATGGCTGCCTAGTTAACCGCAAATGTGTTTGTGAGGGATATGCGCGTACATCTGCGCTGCTCATGAAGCTTTCAGGTGTAGAGTGTAAGCTTATTAGTGGTAAAGGAAAGGGAGAACTGGCTTATGATGGTGCAGAGCAGGGCCATATGTGGAATCAGGTAAAGATAAATGGTGTATGGTATCATTATGATGCAACCTGGGATGATCCACGGGGCAGTGACCAGATTCTAGCCCATCTTTATATGAATGTTTCAGATCAGATAATGTCACTTGATCATGAGTGGGAACAGGATAAATATGAGCAGTGTATCAGCATGACGGAAAACTACTATATGAAAAATGGCATGTATTTTGATGATGATACCAGTTTCCAACAATATGTTAAGGATCAGCTGTCAGCGGGAGAGCGTCAGGTGATAAAATGCTGCATCTCAAATCTAGACCTTAGCGAAGAAACCATGTATTTCATATTTGATTATGATGGAATCAGCAGTTATCAAATTTCAACAATGGGACTTCCTGATTATCAGTATCTGGAGATACATATTAATTAGGGATACTGCTCTGGATTATGAAACGGGGGATTGATGAATGGAAACGTATTACAGGGTTATTCTCTCTGTGTATTCATTTCTTGGTGTAGGTTTATTTAGGCGTTTCCTGCTATTCATTGAGAAAAAGAAGCATAAAAATACAGGAAGACGTAATACTAATTATCATCTTTCCAGCTATTCAGGAACTGCTGTGGAAGGCTTCTATGGATATCTTTCTTATAATGCACTTCTTCATATTTTAAGTTTGTTTTTTTGCTTTCTTATTTTTGTGCTAGAAATATTTGTTTATACATATATGTCGTTGGAATATATTGATTTGATTATTCAAATTATCAAGGTGATAAATGTTTTTATTTATTTGATAATGATATTAAACGTTTATTGTATTATGCTCCAGCGGTATACGGCTGTCAGATTAAAACTGTTTCACTATAAAATTAAGAATAGAAATAACAATGGAACTCCCTGCGTGACTTCTTCTCCTGATGGTGTTGAACTGTATTATAATGTAGATGTTAGAGTCGATAGACTACAGAGAATGTTTAAAAAGAAGAGGGTTCTACATCCTGAAGCTGAAATGATAGTAAATAATAAAGATAATATTGGGGGATACACAAATAATAAAAATGATGCTTTGAGAAAAAATACAAAAGAAAACGCAAAAGAAAATGCAAAAGAAAATGCAAAAGAAAAAAATTTTTGTTTCCCCAAATCATTATACTATGATTCCTATTTTTATTACGAAGACAGTTCGTTAGTCTGTATTATTAGTTATGATTCAGCAGATCATTATTCAATTAAAATGAATAAAAAGTCTGAAGATAGAGCGAATAAATCCGGTGAGATTGATAGTATATATTTACGCTATTATATTTATGCCCATCTTCAATTGTTAAGGAATGCATTTGAAGATATTCCTTCGTCATACCTACATGGTTTAGCTCTTGTAGAGGCAGGGGCTGACCGCTCCAAAAATGAAATAAAAATATATGAACCTTTATGTCAGCTGGATTCACGATTTCATAAAAGGAAAAATATCACAGCTATAGATATTTATTGTAGTGAACTCGCACTTGCACAAGTAACAGCTGAAAAAGAGCAGGGTAGTATTTCTTCGAAAGGTTATATAACAAAAACTAGAATAATGCTTCTGGGATTGTTCAGTAGACTTCCAGATGTTGAATATCGAAATAGTCATATACCTGTATATTCTTTTTGTTATCTTTATGATGATATTTCAGAAAAAATGAAGACAAATACGAGTGATAATGAATTTGTGTACGGATATCTAATGAGGCGGGCATTATTAAAATATTATGATAATTCTAATTATAATGATAATGCTGAGCATTCAATTGATATGGCTGATATGTTGTCTTCAGATTCAACGGAATTAAATAATGAATATATAGATTATATAAATGATTATTATAATGCTGTATTTAGTACTGCCAAATATATTGAAAATGATGAATCTAATATTCGCAGTGCTCGTAATGATCTTAATGCTGTTATAGAAGACATACTTATTTGTTCATATAGAAATGTATACCAGCTTAATAAGTTATTAAGTGAACATGGAATAATAACAGATGTATCAATTTTTCCTGTTTGGATGTAAAATATAGCTAATAAATTATGGAGGCATAAATATGAGTTTTGATAATTATGATGAGCTCAGGGTGAGAGCTGAAAATCAAAGGACAGTTATAGAAAGGGAACTATGTAGAGATAATGCAGATAGTACTACAAATATTATCGGAATTATATTATGCTCTGTTGCGTATCTGGCCTTCTTCTTTGTAGTATTTAATATTAATCAGATCACATTGATCCTTTCAATTGCTACGGCTGTGGCTTATGGGTATTATATATATCTTATTGCAAGTAGCAGCTATGTTAATAGACAATACAAGGATGCTTTAGTAAGTTATCAAAATCAAAATCAGAGAATTATATCTGAGATAGATGCAGCGAGATTTGGATCAGGTGGAGCAGATGCGGGGGTTTTTGCTCATGCATCCTCTGAAATAGATAGAATTGATGATGCTCTTTCAAGAGTTTCGAGAGTAAATGCTGGTTCAAGAAATAGTATAAAAATGGTTTTGTTTTTTGCATTAGGTATCAGCATAGCTGTGTTAGTATGTTTTGTTGAATATGGTTTTTTTGTTTCTAGAGTGAGTTTTGATAGTGACTGGATGAGACCAGCAACCTTGATTTTTTCTGTTATTCTTTTGATTGCTGCTCAATTTATTGCTCAGAGATTTTTTTACGCATGGAGAAATTTTAATCTTACCTTTGTTTCATTTCCAATCTTGTTTTTAAGTATATTGCTGTTTATTCCACTGCTATATCTTGTTAGACTGCTTTTTATAGCACTTGCGATAATTATTCCTGTTATATTGGGAATAGCAGCGGTGATATTTGTTCTTTTCTGTCTTAGTGAATCGGCAGGCTGAAGAATCAATTCATATATTTTAGGTTGTTAATTTATTATTTCATAATATTTTATTATTAAAATGTCAGATAATGATTCAAATAAATTCATAAATATTATCAAGAAAATAGTTGAAATACTATTTGTTATTCTCGTTACAGTTCTATCTCTTACTATATTTTATTTCAGGGATAGGATTGGAAATGTTGGAAATGCTGGCTATGCTGGTCTTTTTGTGCTTTGCTTTCTTGCAAATTCCACAGTACTTCTTCCTGCACCCAGTCTACTTATAGCTTCCAGTTTTGGACTTATTTTAAATCCATTTTGCGTTTCGGCTGTTGGATCGCTTGGCGCAACTTTTGGTGAAATGATTGGCTATTATTTTGGAAATGTCAGCGCAGATCTTTCTCCCAAATTTAAGGACTTAATTGATAGAATAGCTGTTATCATAAAATATGATTTTCTTTTTGTTTTTATACTAGCAATACTGCCTCTGCCACTGTTTGATGTTGCAGGTATCATTTGTGGTGGAAAAAAGATGAAGGCTTATAAGTTTTTTGTTTTTTGCTATTTAGGAAAAATTATAAAAATGCTTATATTTGTAATAGGGTTCAAGTATCTCACAGACAATGATTATATAATAAATATATTGCTAATAGCACAAAATATGGTATACTAATTCTATTGTTGTTGGCATATATAGTTTTTTTTATATGAGGATGCTGTCGTCGTGAGTAAATTGGGTCGAGTGATTTTTCGCTATTTCATAATGATCATAATTGAACTTGTGATTATTTTTGGGTTGAAAACAGCTATTAAGAAGGTGAATCCGGAAGCAAGTTTGAAGGCTGAGCTTACGGCTATTTTTATGTCTGATGGACAGCCTGGTGATTCAAAAATACAAAATTCTGCTGAAGCAGGTACAGGAATCGCTAATAAACTTGGATTTCTTGAATCGGACGATGTAGAAAGTTTGACTAGTGATACAGTAGAAGATACAGTAGAAGATATAGTAGAAGCACCGTCTGATAATAGTGATGAAAATGGAAGCAGATCCGGCAATCAAACTAATAATGACGAAGAAGCTTTAGATTCCACGGGTGAGGAGGAGATTTCATTTCAGCCTCATGCTGTTGATTCCACTCAGCCGACTAATTTCCTTATATCTACCGAGGTGGCTGTTAATGATACAGTCCTCTCATCGAAATCTGACTATCAATCCCAGAGTCTGGGAGATATTTCATTTGGAATAGGCGATAATTATACAAAACAGGAGGGAGTGTTTACCTTCCGAGGGAATAATTTCCGTAATGATCCTACATATGGCACTAGTACTTATACTTGGGGGTCAATGATTAAACAGTGGGAGGTCACGACGGGTTCACTCACTTTTGGGGAAGCTACCTGGAGTGGTAGTGGATGGACTGGCCAGCCACTCATGAGGCATTGGTCACGAGAGACGAAAGCCCATATGAATATGTATGACTGGGCAAAGGATGATGATTCGCTTGTGGAAGTGATCTACGCATGCATGGATGGTTATATCTATTTCCTCGATATGAAGACCGGTGAGAAAACTCGAGATCCAATGTGGCTTGGATTTACTTTCAAAGGTTCAGGCGCACTTGATCCTAGAGGTTATCCAATAATGTATGTAGGTGCTGGCTATGATAACGACACCGAGACAGCCCGGTCATTTATCATTAATCTTCTGGACTGCAGTGTGATGTACACCTTTGGAAATAATGACCCATTTTCTCTTAGAGGCCAGCTCAGCTATTTCGACTCTTCCGCGCTGGTGGATCCTGAGACAGATACCCTGATATATCCAGGGGAAAATGGAATTCTCTACCTTATACATCTTGGCACTAGCTATGACGAGGCATCAGGACAGCTCAGCCTGGCGCTCGATAAAGTAGTGAAATGGCGATACAACTCAAAACGTGCTTCAAGTGGCATGTTCTGGCCAGGTATGGAAACCAGTGCAGCGATATATAAGAATTACCTTTTCGTGGCAGACAACGGTGCCAACTTGTTCTGTCTTGACCTTAATACACTTGAAACTGTTTGGGTGCAGGACATCCTGGACGATTCCAACTCGACACCGGTACTTTCAATTGAGGATGGGAAACTATATCTATATGTGAGCACCTCATTTCATCTGGGCTGGCGTAGTTCTACAACAGCGAACATTCCTATATGGAAGATTGATGCTGAGACGGGTGAGATAATCTGGCAGACTGAGTATGAGTGTGAATCCATGGAAGGAGTGTCAGGAGGTGTTCAGTCCACAATAGCAGTTGGGCGAAATGACCTCTCTGAACTTGTTTTTGTCACAGTTGCTATGACACATGGTACTGGATCTGGTGATATAGTTGCACTCAAAAAATCAGATGGATCAAAGACGTGGGAGAATCAGATTCCTTATACCTGGTCATCACCTGTGTGTGTATACAATCAGAGTGGAGAAGGAGAGGTAATCTACGGAGCAAGTGATGGTAGACTGCGTTGTCTTTATGGATTGACTGGTGAAGAAAAGAGTCACCTATCGATATCAAATGGCACCATTGAAGCCTCCCCTGCAGTTTATGAAGATTATCTAGTTGTAGGAACCAGAGCAGGAAAAATCTGGGGAATAAAACTAGAATAAATAAAAACAACAAAAATATATATAAATATATTAAAACGAAGAAGTGTCATCCTGAGCGAAGCGAAGGATCCTTAATAAAGCATCTATAAAATTAATAGTAAATAGTAAGGAGAAATAACATGATTGGAATAATCGGAGCTATGGATAAAGAGGTTGACGACCTTAAAAATATGATGACGGATGTATCAGTTGAAATACATGCTGGTATGGATTTTTGGATTGGTAATCTATCGGGACATGAACTGGTTCTCGTTCGTTCTGGAATAGGAAAAGTTAATGCTGCAGTGGCTGCTGAAGCACTAGCTGCATATTATAATGTCAGAGCTATTATCAATACTGGAATAGCCGGCAGTTTGGATGCAAGGATTGATATTGGTGATATAGTTCTTGCAACTGATGCAATGGAACATGACATGGATGTAGCCGGACTTGGTTATGAGAAGGGGATAGTTCCTGATCAGGAAACAAGTGTTTATCCGGCAGATGAAGAGCTGAGAAAGATTGCAAAGCAGTCGTGTGAGAAGGTTAATCCTGATATAAAAGTGTTTGAGGGCAGGGTTGTTTCAGGTGACCAGTTTATTTCTGATAAAGCGACGAAAGATAATATTATTTCTACAGTTGGTGGTATGTGTACTGAGATGGAAGGTGCTGCAATAGCTCATGCTGCCTGGCTTAACAAGATTCCATATCTTATTATTAGATCAATTTCTGATAAGGCAGATGACAGTGCATCAGTTGATTATCCAACACTTCAGAAGATAGCTATTGAGCATGAGGTCAAGCTTATTGTGGAAATGATGTCTAAACTTAGCAAGAATGCATAAATTTAGCGTACTATGATTTTTTTGATTATGGAGACCAGCTATGAACGAATCAACAGAGATAGAATTAACAGAGATAGAATCAACAGAGATAGAATCAACAGAGATAGAATCAACAGAATTTGTTTCAAATGAAAAGGTTGAATGGAAGTCTTTAAATAGTCCTGAATTTTGTAATTCTGTTTTCTTTGTTCCTGCTTATCAGAGGGGGCTCAGATGGAAAAAAGAGGAAATGAAGCATCTTATTGATGACTTAGAAGAATTCTATGATGATAAAAATCAAATGGTATATTCGCTTCAGCCAATAACATTAAAAAAGATTGATTTAACTAATGAAAGGTTATCAGAAAAATATCAGGACTTAATACAAAATAAAGATTGTAATATTTATGAAGTGATTGATGGTCAGCAAAGATTAACAGTAATATGGCTGATCCAAAAAATTAAAAAATATATTCTGGGTGAATTTTTTAATGCTATAAGCGATGGCGGGGTTCATTATGATTTTGATTATTCATTAATCTTTGAAGGGAAGAATGACTATAATAAATTGATTGGAATGATCAATGAAGATTTTTATTTTGATAAAGAAATTCATAGCATTAATGATGTAAAAGAAAAAATAATAGATATTGAAAAGCGTGATTCAAAATTTAAAAAAGATATAGATTGTCAACATTTAATAAAACTGGTGGAATATTTAACAGACAATGAACTGAATTTTAGGTCTAAATCTTATGAAAAAATATTTAGATATAAAGATAAAGATGCGCAAAAATCATATGAATTTATATGGCATGAGTTGGCAGATAATAACGACAAAGCTATTATTGATAAATTCACAAAGATAAATGCTAATCATATTTCGTTAACGGATGCCGAGCTTATTAAGGCGATAATATTTAAACCATTTCCAAAAGGACATCGCATAGAGAGTTTTTCGGCTCAATGGGAAAGCATTGAAAGAAGCTTAGGCGATGATGATTTTTGGTGTTTTTTTAATTCAAGTAAAAATTTATATAAATACCCATCGAGAATTAGTTTTTTACTTGAGGTATATAAATATTGTCAGGTAGATGAAAATAATTCAAAAGAAGAGGATTTAATATATTGGTATAAAAAGCAGGTGAAATATATCATTGATAATACTCCCGTTGAGAAAAATGTTGATAAGGAAGAAAAAATCGCCGAAGAGGTTGAAAAGAAACTATGGTACCAGATAGTTCAAATACATGATTCTTTAAAAGATTGGTATGAGGATTATGAAATGTACCATGCAATAGGTCTGCTTACTGAAATAGATGAAAGCATGGATACCGAAGAACTGATAAAGACATATTATAAAAAATATATTTCCTCAACAAAGGATAAGTTTAAAAAATATCTTAAAGAAAGAATTCGTGAGTGTTCAAAAGAATTTTTGTTAGAAAAAAATGAGAATGGTGATTTCGATGCCTGGCCTGAAAATGAAACGGGTTTGATCTTTGATAATATTGAAAAGAAAGATATTAGAACTGAGGAAGTAGATGAAAATGCAAAAGGTAAATATGTAAAACCTCTGATGCTTCTATTTGATGTTTCATTACTGGTAAATACATATAATAATAATGGGAAACTGGAGGTTCAGCGTTTTCCATTTAGATATTATAAAGAAAATAGAAAAAAAGCTAAAATTGATGAAGAACATATAAATGCAGCTTCATTTGAATATAAGGATGTAAATGAGTATAAAAAATTAGAAACTGATAAAGAAAAAATCGAGCAAATGATTGAAGTCATTGTTATGCTGGAAGATGATGAGTGGCCTGAAAAAATGAATCAGGTTCGCGAAATGTGCTATAAGATTGATGAGGGCATTGAAAAAGAATTGGATCCAGATGACTTAGATGTAAATAAATTAATTGGTGATAATATTTTTATAAAAAAAGATAAGAAAAATGCATTTTTCAAATTATTAAATGAAACTTACAAAAATGCTCCTCTGGGTTGTGTCTGGAATTTAACACTGCTTGAGAAAGAATTAAATATATCTGTCAAAAATAATAATTTTCTAGAGAAGAGAAAAAAGGTTTTAGCAGCACATTATGGATTTGAAATTCCAGGTAAACCGGGAGAACACTACAAGGATTCGATAGTGTTTCCGGGGGCCCAGATGATTTTTAACAGACAAATTTTAGCTGATGAGAGATTAGATGCTATTCGTTGGACTAGTGTAGATGGAAAAAAGTATTTAGAACAAATTCAAAGAAGTATATTTGATTATTTGATTAAAGACATTGGAGCAGATCATGATGGAATATAATAAGGAATATCATAATGACGAGATAACTAATGAATTAATAAAGTCTTCGTTTTATAAAATGTTATGTGAAAATAAGATTGAGATTCCTATCTATCAAAGGGATTTTGTGTATGGTCGTATTGATGAAGATACAGAAACAAGAAGAGTTCGACGAGATATTATAGGTGATATTTTTGACTCGCTGAATAATTCTGATAAAGTACTGGATCTGGATATTATATATGGTGGAGTAAATGATAGGAATATTGGAGAACCTGTTGACGGACAACAACGATTGACAGTGTTATTTTTATTTCATCTTTATTTTTCTTTGCTTGGAAAAAATGATAATGCAAAAGAAATTGAAAAAGTTCTGAATCGATTCACTTATAAAACTAGAACAACTTCTAGTAGATTTTTTGATAATGTTTTAAAACTAAAACTAGGAGATGCTGGGATTTGTAAACAACTTAAAATTGATAGTAAATATGTTTTATCAGATATCAGTATGAAGAAGACTTCAAAAAAAGAATTGGATGACATTGAATTTGAAGCAAGAAAATTCAGCTCATATATAGCGGAACAACCATGGTTTACGAATAGAATTAACAGCGATCCATCCGTTAAATCAATGATCATAACGTTAGATGAAATAAATATAAAGATGTGTCGTATCATATTTGATAATATTTTTAATTCTATCATAGTATCTGATCCTGAACTTGATAATCTGTCGATGAAAGAAAAAGCCGAGAAGGAATATAATGAAAATTTTATTGAATTAATTGTAAAAAAGGCTGATGACTTTTGTGATGAACTTGCATCGGATGACTGTTCAATTTCATTTTTTTCAGCTCCTAGAAAGGATTTTGGCGCGGAAGATGCTGTTCTAGATCTTTATATAAAAATGAATAGTAGAGGAGTTCCATTAACTGATTTTGAAATCGTTAAATCCAGATTGAAAAATCTAGGGATTTTTGAAAGTTATTGTATAAATAAAAAACTAGCTAAAAACGATATGCTGGGTAAAATAAATACGGAATATTCTAATACATTTTTTGGCGTGGCTGATGATGATGATATAGAAAAAAATACATATGACATCGCAATGTATAATCTGAGTAAAGATATTTTTATAATGAATTTTTTTGATGTGATATACAATACCGGCATGGGGGCAAAAACTTGGAGAGAAGATATTAATGCGATAAAGGACTTAAAAGGAAGAGATTTTTCAGATTTTATAGAAACAAATGGAAGAGCATATTATGAATTGTTTATTCTTAATGATAATGAGGAGATTGAGAAACAAAAAAAGAAAAATAAAAATAGTGAAGAAAGTATTGATTTTACAAGAAATATTGATGTAGATAAAATCGAAAATGCATTTGATAAATCTATTAATGATTATCTTGATCTTTTAGATATGTTTTACTTTTTATATATGAATGATATTGATGATCTAATGAGTAATAGATCCGATACTTTTGATATAGGCATAAGTGATTTATTAAAAGAACTTATTGGTACTAAAAAAAGTGACATGTCAAACAAGAATTCTTTGCGAAGAATGGCGATTTATGATTTTCTTCTGTTATATTTTAATAACTATAAAGATCTTTTTAAGGCAGAAGATGTAACGGATAATCCTGATTTTAGTAGATTGAATGAAATGTTCCTGCTTTGGAAAAGATTTATTGTTAAAGTGACAGAAGGGGAAATAAAAACTTCAGAACAATTATATCCTATTTTGGTAACTTTTCGTGAGATTTTATCATTATCTGATGTGACTAAAAAACCTACAACAAAAGATGAATTATTAAAGTCTATTGCTTGTGCCGATTATGATAAGCATTCTGAAAGCTTTCATACAATATCATATCGATTTAATCAGGAAAAAATAAAAGCTGAACTCATGAGTGGTGAAAACGGAAATGAGTGGATGAGGTTAATTAATGAGATTGAAGATTATTTTAAAAGATTAAACAATTCAAAATCAATTGCTTTTGATAGGGGAGATATTAAGTTTCTTCTTGATATTTCGAAAAATAGTTCAGAAGATAGCTTTGATATAGAAGTGTTTAGAAAAGCAGTGTCATTATTTAAAATGATTTGTAACGAAGATGCTTCAATCAAGAATAATGAACTGTTAATAAAACTTGAAAAAGCAATGTTGATAAAAAATGATGAAGTTGATTATTTATTAAAACCAATAAATACTGAAAAAAAGGTAAAAAAATTTGCTGGAGAGAGATTCTTTGATTATACAAGTGCAGAAGAGGAAGAATACGAAATAGAAATACCTGAAGAGAAAGAGGAAGAAAAAGAAGAAGAGAAAGAAGAAGAGAAAGAAGAAGAGAAAGAAGAAGAGAAAGAAGAAGAGAAAGAAGATATTACAGTTCCCAAAAAATCAAAAAAAATATGGAAAAAACCAAAAGGATATGAAGATTCTGTTATCTTTTTCAAATCCATAATAGAAAATATTGTCAAATATGATGATATCGAACTTGAATTAAGACTTGAAAAGGAACTTGACGATATAATTGCTTCAGATTGTTCAACATTGCCAGAATGGAAAAAACTGTTTTTGAATCATGATGTATTGTTAAAGGGTGAAAATGAGTTAAAGCTTTTAAATGAACAAAAAACGAAAAAAACAAATAAAGATAAATTCAAGTTTTCACTACTATTTGAAGTTGATAGGTATTCATCTAAAGACGGTTATAAATATACAATGATTTATGATACAAAAAATAAGAGAATGAATAGTGCTGAATTGTTTTCTTATACACTTGCTTCCGAAATTGTTTCTGAAGATAAAGAGCTGGTCGATAAAGTAAAATATTCTACTCTAAATTATAATAAAGCTTATATTTATAATTTTACTGATGAAGATTCATTTCCAACTAGATTTTTCAGAGTTTATGAAAATGATACAAAAGCTTTATATGATGTGGCATTTTTATCAGGTGAATTTATTATTAGAGATTTAAGTGGCAATGTTACTTCAATTGGTTCTTTCGATAATGCAAAAGAAAAAATTCTAAAAGATTTAAAAAAAATTTAAAAAATCAACCTATGGTTTATTGAATTTTTGAGAAAAAGCTGTGATATTCATTATTGAGTGATCACTTTTGGTATTAAATAATATTCTTGTAGTATTTATCAGAAAACTAATATAGACGAATGCTATGTCATATGATATAATATCACGGCTAGTGCGTTGAAAAGCATAAAAGTAAAAAGCATAAAAG
>CACZRU010000213.1 GCA_902783605.1 uncultured Lachnospiraceae bacterium | reverse complement strand
TTCTCTCTATAGATATAAGGATATATAGTATCCCCAAGAACCGACTGCTTCTTAATCTCAGCACGGAAATGTCTTACATCGATTTCCTCTGGTATAACTGATTTTGCCAGCGCAACATACTGAGCATTATTTACATGATGGTTAGTGTCCAGGTTATCAGCTGTGATTATAATTGGCAAAATATCTTCCTGACTCATACCGGTCTCAGGAATCTGTATCTTACCTTTAAGGGCTGAAAATCCATTATTCCTGTCCACATATTCCTGAAGCCCAAAGTCTCCAAATCTTTCTTCAATCGGTACATCCATTCCATATACTTCTATTTCTTTCTCAGGAACATTTTTCTCTGGAAGTCCCTTTATGACATTAAAATAAGCCCATTCTGACATCGCATATACAAGAACCTCTTCATGCGGATTCCCATTTGAATCCGTAGTTTCCGTTGTAATTGTGAAGCTTCTCTTTCCAACAAAATATTTGAAACCACATGCCCAGGTTGTTACCTTGATTTCTTCACAATACCTTGGGCGTCTCACCACATGTATCTGCCAGCCAGTAAGCATCCAGGCAGTACCATGTTCACCCAGCCATTTTAGGCCTATATCTCCATCTTCTGATTCAAAAGTACAGCAATCCTGAAAGTAATTAATAATAGATACAAGGCTGGCCTTCTTATCCTCAGCCAGCTCACTGTATCTAACTCTAGTCTTAAATGAATACATATTTTACTCTTCTACTCCTAGTTCTTTGAGGATACGAATAAGATCTTCAACATTTTCAATCTCCTCAAGTCTTTCTGTTGGCATCTCAATGTTGAACTCATCCTCTAATGCCATTACGAGATCATACATATCAAGCGAATCAAGAGCAAGGTCTCCTTTGAAGGTTGTCTCCATGGTTACTTCCTGTCCCTGAATAGACAGCTGATCCATCATTATTTCTGCTAATTTATCAAATAACATAATTCCCTCCATTTTTTCTTAAAAAATCAAAAATCTCAAAAAATATAAAAAAATACAGTGGCTGAAACATTTCAGCCACTGTTAAAAATACAATACCTATAACTTGTTGTCAATAACTTAAGTCGTACTTAACATATCACCTGTGATCAGCCACTGACCTATGTTTATTCGTATCTCAAAGCATCGATTGGTGAAAGTCTTGCTGCCCTTCTTGCTGGGTAGAGTCCGAAGACAATACCAACCAAAGTAGAAAACAGGAATGATATAATAATCATCATCACTGGTGGTTTTACATTGATAGAAAGGAATGAATATTCTTCTGAATTTGATACTATAGCTTTTGCAACTACAGCAATCACGCCACCATTCAGCAGTCCCAGAAGTATTCCCATAACACCACCGATTGCACATATAAGTACTGACTCCACCAGGAACTGTGCCTCAATAACCTTATTCTTTGCACCAAGGGCTTTCCTGATACCAATTTCTTTGGTTCTCTCCACAACGGATACCAGCATGATATTCATAACTCCGATACCACCAACGATAAGGGAGATAGCTGCAATTACGGAAATGATTATGGTTATTACATCCATTATCTTACTGATCATCTTAAGCTGTTCTTCCAAACTCTGAATCAAAAGGTAGTACTCACTTCCAGCCTCTCTTTTTGATTCAAAATAATTTGTAATATTTTCCTTAAGTTTAGTTCCGTCTACTCCAGGAGCGCCATTTATATAAAGCACTTCATTGTTTCTTTTGCTTTCAGGTGTATCATTCAGATCCCAGGCATATGTTACAGGAATGATCATCTCAGTAACCTTATCCTTTTCAGGAGTTTCTGCCTTTCCCGTAATTGATGACTGTTTCTTTGTCATATCATATACACCAATTATATATGCTGTTACGACTCTTCCGTCTGTAGTTTCAACCTCAATCTTTTCACCAATAGGATTGGCCATATCATTTAAAGCATATTTTACAAAATTAGCTGACACCACACAGACTTTTCTGTTATCAAAGCTGTCCTGATATTCCAAATCTCGCCCCATAACTATTTCATAATTATTGGTCTCACAAAAGCCTTCAGAATATCCAGAAAGCTTTACAGTCTTTTCTTCATCTCCGTAATAATACACAGCTGAGTCAACTGATGTTCCAAGACACACAGAAGATATCTGACCGGCAAAAGCTTCTTTAAATTCATATGTGTTTTCCAGGTCAAATATAACTGGAGGTTCCTGATCTTCAACCTCTTCAGATGTTGCCACCCACATAAACGCAAGCTGATTTGTACTCATCATATCACTGTATGTACTTGCAATAGTATCTTTAAGGGATGAACCCAGTGTTGAAATAGTAATAACCGCACTGATACCGATGATGATTCCAAGCATTGTAAGTATGGAACGCATCTTGTTAGACTTAACGCATGACCACGCCAGTCGGAGGTTTTCTAAAAATGACATTAGTTATTACCTCCTTCCGCCTTTGTTTCATAGCTCATCTTGTCTGCATTTGGATCCATCTTACGAGCAGCTCTTCTCATCTCAAACAACTCATTTCTAGCATCACTGATAATATATCCATCGCTGATGGTTACTACTCTCTGTGTCTCCGCTGCAAGCTCTTTACTATGAGTAATTAGTACAATTGTCTTCTTCTGTTCATCATGAAGCTTATGGAAGATATCCATGATAAGGTGACCGGTTTTAGAATCCAGAGCACCGGTAGGCTCATCGGCCAGTATGATTGACGGATCACAAGCAAGGGCTCTGGCAATAGCCACTCTCTGATTCTGTCCACCAGAAAGCTCATTTGCCTTATGCTTATATCTCGCACCCATACCAACCATTTCCAGGAGGTATATCGCCTTATCTCTTCTCTCGCCTCTTGACATTCCTGCATACATAAGTGGTACTTCTACATTTTCCACTGCAGAAATACGAGGTATCATGTATGCACTCTGGAATACGAAGCCAATTTCTTTATTTCTGATCTCGCTGAGACGATCATCATCCATCTCGGAAATATCATCGCCTGCAAGAAAATACTGACCTGATGTAGGTCTGTCCAGTGCTCCAATGATATTCATCATGGTTGACTTACCGGATCCGGACTCACCAACCAACGCGACAAATTCGCCATCGTGCACAGTTAAATCTATATCATGAAGTATATGCAGCTCATTTTCCATACCTTCATAGTATTTCTTATTGATGTGCTGCATTTCTATAACTTTATTCATTATGCACACATCCTTTAATCTTCTTTATTATTGTCTTTGTCCTCTGTTGTTTTTTCTGTTGTTTCTTCTGTAGCTTTCTCCGTTGCATCTTTTTTGCTGTCAGAATCCTTGTTTACAGCGATAATATCATTTTCTTTCACTGTGCTTGGATAACAGATAACCAAATCGCCTTCTTCAAGTTCGCCACTTGTAATCTCTGTATAGTAGTCACCACTCATCCCCTTGGTAACCTCTTTCTTAACTACAGTGTACATTCCAGCACTTGCTTCCTGAGCAACATACACATAGTCACCATAGGCGTCTGACATAATAGCTGTATAAGGAACAGCCTCTGTAGTCATTTCTTCACCGGTTGATATACGGGCCTTAACCTTCATACCCAGCATCATATCTGTGAAGCTTGATACAGTAATCTTTGCCTTATAAGTATTATCAACTGCCGTTCCCGCAGCTGCAGCCGCTGTAGCCGCAGCAGATGTATCAGCTGTAGCAAAGTTGTTAATCTTTGTAACAGTACCAGTTCCGGTCACATTATCCAGTGAACTGTTTGATAGTTCAACACTCATTCCTTCTTTTACACTGAAGAAATCCTTCTCTCTGATACCTACAGTAAGCTCAAGATTCTTGTCATCCTGAATAGTCATAAGCGCTCCATTTGCAGGAACTCCTTCAACTGCATTTACAGATGTAACAATACCTGATGTCTCAGCTATAATAACCGACTCATTTTTCATCTTATAATACTTTGCAAGTGAAACTGATGTCTGTGAATAATTTAAAGAATTGTTAATGATTGTTACATCAGCCGAATCTTTTACAGATTGATAATTCTCAGATGCTGCAGCTGCAGTATCACTAAATGAGTCTGTTGCCTGATCATATGCATACTGCTTTGCATACCATGTCTCTTCTGCAAGATCAAGAGCCGACTTCTTAGTCTGAATAATCTCATCGCCTGCGTCAGATTCAACTGCTGCATTATACTCATCCAGCTTCTCATAGTAATCTGCATCAGCATCCTCAAAGGCTTTTCTTGCCTCATCTATCGCCTGATTAGCTTCATCTACAGTTCTGTTCTTTGAAGCTGCCGCACTATTGATAGAATGACTTGCTGACTCAATCTGCTTAGCCTTGATTCTCTCATCATCTGATGCCTGAGCCTCCAGCTGTTCAATATTGTCATCTATTTCTTCAGTATCGATTGTGCAGAGAACATCGCCCTTCTTAACTGTATCACCAACCTTTACTCTTACTTCCTTAACAGGGTAAGTGAGACTCGTGTACACATTCTCCACATTCTGGCTTTCTACAGTACCAGTCACATCTATATATGTAGACATGTCCTTCTTGCCATATTCATCAACTACAGTGCCGTCTCCCAAAGACTCCTTAGCCTGCTCCACAGCGCCCTTAACCTTACTGGCACCATAAGCAGCAATACCGATCACCGCTACTCCGATCACAAGACCAATAATAAGTCCCTTCTTGCCCTTTTTCTTCTTGTCCTTCTTAGCCTTCTTCTTTGTATCAGCAGTCATAGGCTGATTACCTTGAGGATTGGTCTGTTCGAAATTGTTATCCATTTCCTTTTTTCCTTTCTAAACCTTTTATAACCTTTTTAAAACTTTTTTTAGCATTATGCCTTTATACCACGAATAAGATAGTAACATAAGACACTTACTGATTCTATATACAAATCATAAAATTTTCCTTAAGATTACCTTAAATTTTTTGACGAAACAGATTTTTGTCGTGAAATGCACTTTCTATGATGTGAATAGTAGCTTTCTTTTTAAATTGCACTTCTGAATTTATAGCATAAAAAGCGGGCCAGGTATTATGTACATCATAAAACCTGACCCGCTTCTAAAACTATTTAATTAGCTTTTTCAGCAATTATTTTTCCAGCAATTATTTTTCCAGCAATTATTTTTCCAGCAATTACTCCTTCCAGTAGCCGTCTGCTCCGAACCAGTACTCAGTACCATCTATCCAGAGATACTGACTAACTGGATACCAGCCTGAAGCATCCTCATACCACCAGCCCTTGGAATCGCTGCACCAATGGCCACCATAGTATTCTTCAACCCATGCGCCATCAGATCCAAGCCAGCAGCCATCACGGTACTCGCTGTAATCCATATAGCCTGTCTCTGTGAAGTAATACCACTTACCATCAATCTTCTGCCATTTGCTTACTGGATACCAGCCAGAAGTATCTTCATACCACCAGCCTGTTGCATCCTGTTTCCAGCTTCCCTTTGGCTGATAAGTAGCACTGCCATCTTCTTCATACCACTGACCATCAAGCCATTCGCTAGAAGCTTTATCTCTAGCTGGAACAGTAATCTCAACTGCTGCACTCGCCTGATAGTTAGCTGTTTCCTTAACTCTTATAAGTACCTTTCCAGCAGGAAGTCCTGTAATTGATGTTGCACCCTTAGGTACGCTTGTCCAGGTCTTTCCACCATCTGTACTATATTCCATAGTATCATTTACACCAGTGATAATACCATTTCCATTCTTTCCTGTATCAGGAATAACAGTTATAGCACTTGCACTTGGAGTAGTTGAAGCAGCTTTCTTATTAATAGTAAGCTTACCATCTACAAATGTAATCTTGTAATTAGCATTTGCATCACACTTAGCTGTAAGTGTATATGTTCCAGCCTCTTCTCCTGTCTTACGACTTACCTTAACATTCTTAAGTGTTTCGCCAGAAACAATATTCTCTACTGTATAAGTAAATGTAGGATCAGCCTCTCCATAAACCTTTGCAGCATCCTTAACTGTTACTGTTATTGGTCTTGGATTAATAAGTACTGATGCAGCTTCAGCATTAAGCTTATAATTATTTCCAGCCTCAAGCATATCCTTAAGAGCAGCATCTTTAACATATGGTGCTCCTGAATACTCGCCTGCATTCTTTGGACTTGAAGCAAATCTGAAGTCAAGTGCTGTATCCTTATGAGCTAAGTAATACTCAGCTGTTTCATCCTGAATAGTTTCAAGACCAGCTATTTCAAAATCAATATCTGCTGCTGTAACAACCTTACCATCATAGTCCTTTGTAAACTTCTCTGATTTAAGTGTAAGCTCTGCTGGTGAGATAGTAACTTCTCCATTAATATGTCCAGCCCAGAACTCTGTCTCTTCCAGATCATCATCAAATGCAAGATCTTCAAGTGGATATATTCCATCTTCACTTTCATAAGCATAGTTGGTAAGCTTTGTTTCTCCAACTCCTTCTGCCTTTCCTGTGATCCAAACCTCTCTGGAAACTGGGTTACCGTCATCATCAATTATTACATCACCATTATCACCTGCATCATAGATATCTGCATATGCATCATTAAACAGGATTTCGTCTCCATCAACGCCTGTGCTTACAATAATTTCAGCATTCACATCTCTTGTGCCATCATATTCTCTGTCCTCAGCGATACCATTCATAAATGCATCGCCTTCTTTAGCATCAGGATCTGATTTAAGCACCTTACGATTTACTACAGCACCTACATCTACAAGATATCCGTCTTCATCTTCAACGAATTCAATCTCATAATTGCTTGCATTCGCTGTACTTCCTTCTGTTATAACATAGGTTGCTAATTCCTTCTGCTCATCGTTTATTGTTACCGGACGAAGATCATCATCATAATCAAGCTCTCCAGCTGCATATAATGTATCATTTGAATCTGCAGAATCAAGATCAGCATCAAAGCTTACTGTAAATGATCCCTCATCGATACCATTTTCTTCATCAACTAAAGCATCAATCTCACCTTCAAAAGGAACTGTAGTTGTACCATCATAAATCTTATCTTCATTCCAGAAATACTGTACTGTAAGTGGATATGGCTCTACAGTAAAGTGTGTCAGGAACTCAAATGTCTTATCCTCGCCACCATTTGAACCATACTCTTCTGCGTTATAAGTTATAACATAATTTACATCATAATCTTCAACTCTGTTTGTATCAGCATTTCTCTTAACATCAGTAAATTCAGGCATATCTTCTGAATAAGTATCAGTATCTGCATGATAGAACTTAATTGTAAAGAAGTCCTTATAGTCTTCAGGATCAAATCCGTCCTTATACTCTGGAGACTGTGGCAGTCCGTTATAAACTGCACTAGTTGTCAGATCAAATGGAAGAATAAACCAATGAATTGACATAGTTCCAGTATAGTTATTTAATCCTTCAACCTTCAGCTCGTAATAACCCATATCTGTTGCAAATTCAACACCAGTCATACGATAGTCAGGTTTTCTAGGTCCGCCTTCTGCAAGCTCCCTGCCATTCTTCATGTAATTAGTATCTTCGATGAAATCATTAATTACAATGTCAGGTTCAATCTTATATCCTGTATAAAGGAATGCAGGATTTTCTTCATCCCCCTTATTACCCTTGTAGAGAACTGTAATACTCTCACTAGTAATGTCCTTTGGATGAATTGTAAGTGTTCCACCTTCTTCAATAATTAGATTGTAATTATTATCTACATTATTTCTACGACTGAACTCAATATCATAAGTTCCAACATCTGTAAGTGAATCACCTGTTACTCTTGTATATCCTTTTACAAATCTAAGCTCATATGAAACCTCGTCATCACCGATAACACCTTCGTTCTCAGCAACGCCCTCATCACCAGCCTTATCCATCTCAACAGTGATTTCTGGAAGTGGCTCTGAATAAACCTTTTCATAATCGCCTATTCTTACTTTTACATCTCTCTTTGTAATCTCAAAGTATGCTGTTTCTTCTGAGAATGTATAATTCTTATACTTCTCATTTGCGTTTAATTCATCAATGTTAAATGAAATCTCATACTCTCCAACATCCTGTCCTTCTTCACGAGAAATAACTATGTCTTCAGCATCGATTTCTTCGCCTTCAGCTACCTGATCTGCGATATCCTGATATGTAAGTTCAGGATCTGTCTCTGGATCCTTGTCATAAACCTTTGATTCAGGTTCATCTGCTGTAAGAACGATTGGTCTCTTTGTTATTGTAGCTTCTGCCCAACCTATAACATCGTAGTATCCATTCATATGTACTTTGTAAAGAACAATATATGGAATTACATTTCCTTCCTCGTCAAGATTTACATCCTTGATCATAGGAGCTTCGCTGCTTGCATTTTCATTTTCTTCACCAGCATATGCAATCCAGAGATCCTCATAACTCTTCATGTCTTCTTCTTCATCGCCAAAGATAAAATCAAGTATATCATCAATAGTTGTATCCGTTGGAAGAAGAACATATTCGATTGTCTTCTCTTCACTTTCATACTTTCTTGATGGTGAAGGGTGTACTTCAAGTGCAGCATGCTCAGCGCCGTCATATTCGCCTTCGTAAGCAGTTTCTTTAACTTCAAAGTATTCAAGAACCACTGACCATTTGTCACCAATATTACCCTGGAAGTTATTCTCACCTCTGAAGTTAACCTCATGAGTTTTTCCTTCAACAACATTCTTATCAGTTGTCTCTCCACTGAATACATAGTCCTGATCATCAACGAGAAGGAACTCATCAGATGGATTAGTTACATCAAATGTTGCTGTTATTGGATTACCATCTTCATCAACTTCTCTTCCACCATAGTAAACATAGAAAGCTGTCTCAACTGTCTTTCCTGTATACTTAAATTCAAAGCCTTTTTCCTCTGAATAATCTGAATAACCATCAGCCTCGATAAGTATATCATCATCTGTCAGCTGCTTTCTGGTAATCTCAAATGTGATATCTTCTCCAAAATCATCTGTTCCAAGAGTGATATCATAACTTGGATTCTCAGCTGCAAGTGTTCCAAGAGTAAATGCATAAGTACCTACATCTTC
Source organism: uncultured Lachnospiraceae bacterium (assembly GCA_902783605.1). Lineage (GTDB taxonomy): Bacteria > Bacillota > Clostridia > Lachnospirales > Lachnospiraceae > Eubacterium_Q. The sequence goes on along the minus strand of CACZRU010000213.1, from coordinate 2,300 downwards.
CTTCTTTGCGCCTTCATTAGCATTATGTCCAAGAATTCCCTTCTTAAACATACCGTCTGTAAAGTCAGCTGCTGGGAGTGTGTACTGTACTTCATCTGTATCATTTGTTACAACTGTATAAGTGAAGATAGAATCAGCGATACCATAAACCTTCGACTGATTTAAAGCAGGTGTTACAGTTACTGGAATCTTCTCTATTGTAACATTCAGTGTACCACTCTTAGTCCTGTCATAATTTGCATTTCGTCCTGTACCAAGATAGTACCTGTACTGAACTTCGTAATCTCCAGCTGCAGTAGCAGTTGGAACGCTTGTGCTCCAATTACCTCTATTACCTATTCTATATCTGTACTGATGTCCCTTCTTAGCAATACCGGCAACTATAAGCTCCTGTGGTTCTGCATTATAGATAAGTCCTTCTACAGCAACAGGTGGAACCTCATTGATCATCCATGAAAGATCAACATTACCAGTATAATTATTCTTTCCACTTACTCTAAGCTGGTAATCTCCAGGAACAGTTTCCTTTTCTGTAGAACCTCTTCTAAGTGTATAATCAAAATCTGAACCAGGTTTAAGATCTATAGATACTGGTTCTGGGTCTGGAACTTCTTCTGTTGGCTCAGGTGTATATGTATACTGAACCTTTGGAGCTTTCTCTTCTCCATCATAGTCATACTCTTCTTCTACAACCTTAGTATTATCTGAGGTAAGTGTGATAGGAGTTATCTTCCATGCCAGATCAATCTGCTCCCCACCATAAATACCTGTTCCAACAATAGACAGAGTATATGAACCTGCATTTGTAGCTTTGTCTTTACTTCCTTCAACAACTGTATAATCAGTTCCAGCTACAAGATCTACAGTCACTGGTTCTGGGTCTGGTTCCTCTTCTGTAGCCTCAGGTGTATATGTATACTGAACCTTTGGACCCTGTTCTTCTCTATTAAATATAAAATCATCCTGATCAAGACTGGTATTCTCACTTGTAAGTTCAATCGGAATTATTGACCATTCAAGCTCAGCTTCACCAGAATAGTTTCCAGTTCCTTTTAAGGAAATCTTATAATCATTTATATCTGTTGCACTAACAGTTGAACCTTCGTTAACAGTATAGTCAACATCTTTTTTAAGTATTATAGGTTCTGGTTCTGGATTTTCTTCTGTAGGAAGAGGTGTGAACATTACATCTGGAGCCTGTGGTTTTCCATTGTAAACAAATTCACTGATACTAAGTGAAGTATTACCTTCTTCTCCTCCAACTATCTTATAGGTAATATCCCAAGTAAGTTCAAGACTACCAGTATACTTACCTATACCATTTACTTTAAATGCGTACTTTCCTGCCTCAGTAGCTTTAGTTGCAAATGTACCAGATGCACTACTTGGATTACTAACCTCATAATCCGTTCCCTCAACTAATGCAACAGGCTCATCTGTAGCATTTTCAGCATACATTATTACTGGTGCCTTTTCTGTACCATCAAAAATAAAGTGCTCGCCCCCTTCAATTGAAGTATTAGCAGAGCTTAAGCTTTTAATAGTTACAAGATCCAGTCTATGTGTATCTACATTATCCACATAAAAATCTGCTGTAGTTTTATATGATGGATTTGTTACACTATGCTCCTCCAAGGTCCCCTGATCAACCGTATATGTATAATTATAGTAATACGGATTTCCAGGATTCTCTGGATCAGCAAGAAGTTCACCATCTACATACACTACATAGTATTCCAATGAATCTATTGTGGTATCCTCAGCTAATATATCACCTACACTCAGTGTCATTATATTAGCTGAAACACTATAGCTTGCAGCCTCAACCCTGGAACTAGGTATTCCACCATAAGCAAAGGTCGATACAACCATTACAACGGTAAGTATCCAGCTTATGATGCGCCGCATCTTCCAACTTCCTTTCTTTTTATTTTCCATCCTCTTCTCCTCTCTTTTATTTGCCTTTCTTAAATAGATAGATATATCTAATCCCACAGATATCAGATGAATCTACACATAAAACGCATATCATAATTATACAACAATTTTTTACTCAAAAAAAGCAAATTATGTACATTTTGTATATTTTTCACACTCTTTTTTGTGAAATATTATGTAAATCGAATGAAATAAGATATCACTTCGTGGTTCTGGAATCTGATAAAACAATTTCTATGATACGAAAAAAAGCGATTAGAGCCCCATATATCCAGAGTTCTAGACATATAAGCCTCTAATCGCATTTTCTTTCTTTATATATGTTTTGATTTTATATGTTTTGATTTTATATGTTTTGATTT
>CACZRU010000212.1 GCA_902783605.1 uncultured Lachnospiraceae bacterium | reverse complement strand
GCTTATATATGGTTATTCCTAGGCACTAAAAAACACCTTTGCAAATTGCTTCAGTATTTCTATATCCTCAGCACCAGCTGTCTCGTATGCGGAATGCATGGCCAGCTGTGCCAGTCCTATATCCGCTGTGTTGATTGATACATGTGAGTTGGAGATATTACCAAGTGTACTGCCTCCCGGCTCATCTGAGTGGTTGACAAATGTCTGATATGGAATATCATTTTCTAAGCAGACTCTCTTTACAAATGCAGCAGATACCCCGTCAGTGGTATAACTCTGTCTTGCACTGTACTTTATCACAATTCCTTCGTTCATCTTAGGGACCTGCACTGGATCAGTCTTATCTGCATGAGCCGGATGAAGTGCGTGAGCATTATCTGCAGAGATCATAAAGCTGTTTGCATATGCTGTATAATACTCTTCTCTGCTTCTTCCAAGATTATCATTTATCCTGGCCATCAGGTTTTCAAGGAAGTCAGAGTCAGCGCCCTGCTTTGTTCTTGATCCAACTTCTTCGTTGTCGAATACGCATAACATTTTTACATAATGAGTTCTGTCTTTATTCGTTTCGTCGGCATTCACAGCTTCTATAAATCCATCAAGTGTGCACCATACACACTCCTGATCATCCAGTCTGGAAGAGCCAATGAATTCATCATCTGCTCCCCAGATGGTTCCCTTCTCACGAATATACATAAACAGGTCATTTCCGAGAATACTGTCCTCCTGAACGTCTGCTTTTTCAGCCACCAATGACAGGATAGATTTCATTTTGCTCTGTCCGTCATCTATATCTGGAGCCTTTGCTGTGCTGATGATTGGTAGCATATCCTTCTGAAAGCTGTATGAATAGCCGGTATTTGCCTCTTTATTAAAATGAATTGCAAGGGAAGGGATTACTGCAACATCCTTTCCCAGGTCCACCAGGATTGATCTAATTCCAGATGCCCTAGAAGAATCGGATTCGTCTTTTACTATTACTCTTCCAGCAACTGAAAGTGGACGGTCAAACCATGGAGCTAGAAGCATACCGCCATACTTCTCAACATTGAGCCGTACGTAATCCTGGCTCTTTATCTCAGGATTTTCCTTAAGTTTCGGACATGGCGAATCAGAGTGACTTGCTATGATCCTGAAACCCTTAAAATCTGGTCTTGGAATAGTAAATGCTATGATTGAGGAATCATTTCTCGTTACATAGTATTTTCCACCTGCCTGTAAATCCCATACCGCAGATTCCTTAAGACCGGTGAAACCATTTTCATCAAGTATAGTCTTGGCATTATCAATAACATGAAATGCGGTTGGTGACTTATATATTAGGTCTAATATTTTCTCTGCATATTCTTTACTCATCGTAATTCTCCCTTATTTAAATATCTCTTATTGATATAAGATTATATTATTTGAAATATTCTAACTAAAATACTCTAACTGAAATATTCTAACTGAAATACTTTCACTGAAATACTCTTACTGAAATATATTCACTAAAATACTCCCACTAAAATATACTCTTAGATAATATCACCATATGCTGGTTATTTCCAAGAAATTCTTATTATTAGAGGTGCAAGCGTTGTTTTAAGAATGGTGCTTGTGCTATTATATAGGTATATAGCGAGGAGCATTTGGGGAATGAAAAATCAGGATTTGGAAAAAGAACCTAAAAAAAAGACTAAATCTGAAGAAAAATCGGATCTGAGGATAGACGAAGTTTCAAATGAGGATGTCGCTGAAGATGATGTCACTGAAGAGGAAGAACCTGTCAAAAGAGTTTCTGCGTTATTCAGTTTCATCGTCTATTTTGTGTCATATATGATAGGATTTGTGGCTTTTCTGATCACTAAGCACCGTATCGCTATTCCGTTTGTTGGCATGCTTCCGGCTATATTTCTTTTTCCGTACTCGATTTTTGGTAAAAGAAAAAGACAGTGGGGAGTATTTTTTGGTATATATGAAGGGTTTAACATCATACTTCTATTCCGCTTACTGTCTTTAATACTTAAGTATATGAAGGATATAGATTAAAAATTTTGCAATAAAATATCTTAATCAATAAAGATTAGTCTGTAATAACTAATCAATGAAAAAGACTACTTTTCCAATTATTTCATCTTTTCTGACAGGACCGAATGCCCTGCTGTCGTAAGAGATAATCCTGTTATCTCCCATAACAAAGTACATATCATCTTCAATATAATAATCAGAATGAGGGCCAAAGGAATATGGCACACCCTCTGAATATATGTCAGGATTCTTTTCATCGTTAAGGTAATAATCTCCATAAGAAAACTTAACATGGTCTCCAGGTACGCCGGTTACCCTTTTTATCAGATTCTTTGGTTCTGTCTCTTTATCTACTATTACGATGTCCCCTCTTTTAATATCAGAATAATAATGGTTTACGAAGCATAAACCGTGGCATTGAATGGTTGGATTCATGGATTTTCCTGTGATAATACAAATATAGTCGTGATTTAATGCCCAGGAAAAAAGGTTCGACACCACAATCAGTGTAATAACAAATGCCAGCGTATAAGGTATATTTATATGTATTTTTCTAATTTTACTTATCATCAAATTTTCACCTCTGCTAAAGGTTACTATCAAAACATGACTTTGTAAATTGTTTTTTTTTGTCATTTTTGTAAATTGTATTAGGGTTTATGCTGTTTATGTAATGGGGTTAAGGCAGTTGAAAATGAATTATAAAGTGACCTGGATGCAGAAGCTGTCGGAAGTTTTGTCAGCTTTTATGATGCCACCGTAGTTTTCAACGATGCGCTTAGTTACATAGAGGCCAAGGCCGTTGCCACCCTGTTCGCCCACATATTCTCTGTGAAAAGGTTCGAAGACTCGTTTCACATCCATTTCGATTTCTTCAGGATAGTCGTTCTCTATGATGAAGCTGAATCCTGCACCTTCTTTTTTAAGCTCCACGCTTATGCGGCTCTTAGCATATTTCTTAGCGTTGGAGTAGAGGTTCATGAGCAGTCTCGTCATATCTACTTCGGACGCCGTGATCAAACATGGATCCTCTGTCACTTCGGCACTGAACTTTATTCCTGTTTTCTGGGTCCATTCGTACTGCTCAAGAGTTACATTTTCGAAGAGTTTCTTAAATGATATCTCTTCCATCTCGTCCTTTTTCCGATTTTCCATTACGGACAGCGCGAAGAATTCGTCGGACAGCTCCTTAAGGTACCTGGTCTTTTCGTAAGCCTTCCCTAGGTTCTCCACATTCTCCTGCGAAAGTGACTCATCCTTCTGAACCAGCTGGATATATCCCATGGCTGTGGTGAGAGGAGTCCTGAAATCATGGGAAATACCGGCAACCATATTTTTCACTGACTGCCGGTCCATTTCAGACTTCTCTATCATTTTCTGCTCCTCGTCCACATACTTCTGCAGCTCATTTGCAAGTTCGATGTAGTCCTTGCCAAATGTATCCACATTGATAAGTCCATCCTGTCTCTTCTTTCTCATGTCATGCATCTGCTTAGTAAATGAACGAATCTGATTTTTGTAAATGCGGATTCTCAGCAGCAGCACAGTGATAACTACCACAAGTACCGCCACCAGGATCCATATAAGCACATTTCCCATATGCCATTATTCCTATCTTTTTGCGTCTATTCTTTTTCTTCTATTATTATTTGTCTGGTTTTTTATAATTCAAAACCATTTTATCTATATACTAATTATAACGCCTCTTCTTTATGCTCCTATAAACCAGCACATACCAGAAGATGAACTCAGCTATAGCGCCGATCACTATATGTAAAACCAGCGTTACATTTATTTCATCCAGCGCTGCCATTTGCAGCTGATTCATCATGATCATATGTACTAAATGATATCTCACCGTTTCAAATCCAAGTTTATCTGCGATCATCATACCTACATTGATCACGCCGATATCAAAGATCATGAATCTGAAATACGCCAGAAATGCCCCAACCTGTACCTTCTTTGAATACATCATGATCATCACACTGCAGACCACCACATGTATTACCGCGATGGAGAAAAGCAGCAGTCTGATACATGGATGATCCACATTTCCAAGTCCATTTCTTATTCCCACAAAAACATAAAATGCAGTGGTGGCAATAATGGTTAATATTGAGAAGAATCCTCCATCTGCCAATACCTTGCTGAAGATTATACTGCTTGGTGAATTACCAGTCATAACCTCATAGTGGCCCAGCTTTCCTTTGTTATAGAGCTGTCCGGATATTCCTGCTACCCCAGCTGGAACAAAGTTAAATACCAGGATCACTATAGTTCCCAGGGATGGAAGTATTTCATCCAGTGGCAGCTTCATTTGCAGCCTATCAAGGCATAGGAAGTAGGTCATTGCGGCCAAACAGACTGTAACAAAATATGCCCACCATGTAAGATGACCTGTATGCTTCAGTCTATAAATTTCTGCTTTTAATAGTCTATTCATCCTGATCACCTACCTTTCCCATGTAGTAGTCTTCAAGACTTTCACCTTC
>CACZRU010000211.1 GCA_902783605.1 uncultured Lachnospiraceae bacterium | reverse complement strand
TTTTCCTTGTTTTCTATCTTCTTTGTTCCCTGGCTCTGACGGCCTGAATCTGCGTCATAACCATAATGAAGTGTATGATATGAAACATCTGTGTCTGCACCAACTGTTTCCATGATATCCATCTCACCACACTTTGGCCACTGACCGTAGTTACTCTCATCTGAAGCCATAAGCCAGAATGCTGGAAGGTATCCCTTGCCTGAAGGAACCTTGGCTCTACACTCAAAGTATCCATATGTGAAGTCATTCTTGCCCTGTGTGTTGATACGGCCGGATGTGAAGTTGTAGTTATTTACGCTGAATGTATCTAAAGTTGCCTGTGTGTTAGCCAGAGCCTCAGTTGCTGTAAGGTCAACAAGCTTAACATCTGTAAATGTTACTGTTGCAGCTGCACTGTCAGCCTCAGAATCCATCCATCCAAGATTGAACTGAAGTGTTGCTTCTTCTGTTGAACAGTCTGCTGTGAATTCAAATGAAAGATCAGTTTCATCTGTACCAATTTCAGGATCAATATGACCGAAACCATGATACTTATTCTGTTCATTTAAATCCTGAACCAGAATTGCAGCCTTTCTTTTAACTGTAGAGGACGCCTTTGCTGTAAAGCGGTATTTATGACCTTCCTCTATAGTAAGTCCGGCCTTTTGAAGCTGAACATGCCAGTCCTCGTCTCCAGGATCAACTATGGCTATCTCAGCACTTCCGTCATTAACACTAATCGCTGCATCAGCATGAACAGTTTCATTCCAGTTTGCAACAAGACTTGTCCAGCCACCTTCTATTCCGGGAACAAATCCGTCTATCAGAGCAACCTCCTGTGCATTTGAAGCACTTCCACTTTCGGTGAGATCTATAAGTTTAATATCTGAAAGTTCAACTGTTGTAGCAGCACTACCTTCATCAGTTTTATCAAAATTTCCGAGGTTCACCTGGATAGCAACCTTATTCTCACCACATTCTCCCATAACAAAGTCATAAGTATATTCAGTTTCCTCAGTTCCTAAAACATAGTATTCATTTCCAATAGGCTTGCTCCAATCATCAGTATTTGCAATGTTAAGCTGAATTTTTCTTGCCTGACCAGCCTTTGCCTTAAATGAAAGCTTGTAATTATGTCCTTTAGTAAGTGTCATTCCAGTCTTCTGGAACTGAACATCCCATGCATTAACTCCGGGATCAGTAATATTGATTGTGGCTTTTCCTCCACTTATTGTTGCTCCAGCTCCTCCCCAGGTGGTATCAAAACTATTTCCTTCAAAAACATCAACAACCGAAGTTCCGCCTGCATTCTTTTTCTCTGCCTTTGGATGGATGCTCAGGATTCCGTCTTCGACCTGGATATTATCAGGAATAACTGCGTTTCCTTCTCCGTCGTAGGTCACTCCTGGGTACACCTGAAGCTCATTATTAGCCCAACCCTTTGGACGCTGCTCGACATTCCAGTCCTCCAGGTTCAGCTCATCTCCTTCAAACTCGTCGTTCCATACCATGGTGTAACCATTTTCTCTGCTTTCCTCAGGTCCAGCTTCCTTAGCATACGCATTTATTGGCATGCCAGAGAAAGTTAGTCCTAACGAGAGAGCCATGGCCACAAGCCTCGTATTCAGTTTTCTCATCTTGTTTCTTTTCTCCTTTCGATTTTCCCTTTGTGTTTCTTCTCTCTTTTTTTGTACTTCCTAGGTTTCCGATCTCATTTGATAGTGTAAATATATAAGATTTTGAAATCGTTTTTATATATGAATTGATACCAAAAATACAAAATTGATGAACCAAAATATGTGGAAATATTTTTTCCAGTATGGTACGATGGCATAAATGACAAAATTTTAATATGATTTTATACAGATTGAATAATGACCAGTTTTTTTGTTGATATTTTATATATCGATACTGCAATGAGGTAAAGCATTATGAAAAATAACGAAGATTACAGCTTCTCTGAAGATGAGCTGCATAGAGCTCCGGATGAGGAAATTGATTTTTTCCATGCTGTATGCCATGGTGACATGGAGAAAATATACAAAAATTGTGAAGAACATCGTTTCATGGATACTGAGGGCGTGGGTAAATTATCCAAGGATCCCGTACAGAATCTCAGGTTCCATCTGGTGGTTACCGCTGCCCTTATAACCAGGAACTGCATAGAGAAGGGACTGGAGCAGGAGAAAGCATTTAGAATGAGTGATTATTACATCAGAAAGCTGGATGACGCTAAGACTGTAAATGATGTTGAGGCCATTCATGACGCTCTTGTTCTGGACTTTACCGGTAAGATGCGACTCCTGAAGAAGAACAAGGGAATCTCCAAGCCGGTTAACAGATGTCTGGATTATATCTATTCTCATATTTATGACAGGATTACCATCGAGGATCTGGCAAAGAATTCGAATGTTTCGAAGAGCTATCTGTCGAGACAGTTTGCCAAGGAGGTTGGAATTCCAATAAGTGATTATATTAGAGAGAATAAGATTGAGATTGCACAGGAAAAGCTCCGTACAACAGAAGAAAGCATACTGGATATCTCCTGCATGCTTTCGTTTGCTTCTCAAAGTCATTTTATTAGTGTATTTAAGGATATTACGGGAATCACCCCGAAGAAGTACCGCGCTCTGAACAAGGGGAGCCGGTGGTCGATATCATAAAGGTGAATCTACAGGAACATCATGTCCACATTTGCAAGGCGCTGTCTCAGTGCTTCGTAGGATACAATGGTCGCTGAGGAGGCTGCGTTCAGACTTTCCAGCTCTCCCAGCATTGGGATGCGGAGCAGCTTGTCAGCCTGATCAGTCACTTCTCTTGAGAGCCCATTTCCTTCGTTTCCTACCATGAAGGCTGATGGTCCTGTGAGGTCGAGGTCATATACTGACTTGCCCTCAAGGTGCATTCCGTATACGGTTATCCCTGCTTCCTTAAGTTTTTCTATATCTCCGATAAGGTCGTAGGTTATGACAATCTTCTTTCTAAAGATTGCGCCCATAGTCGCCCTGACAACCTTTGGACTGTAAATGTCTACCGAATCGTAGCTTACCAGGATCCCGGAAACTCCAGCACCTTCTGCACTACGGATGATGCTTCCCATATTTCCTGGGTCCTGCAGTCTTTCTACGATGATGATCATAGGGTTGCTGTTTTCAACCGTGCTACCAGGCGCCGGTTCCTCAGCAATGATGTCTTCAAGCTTATATTCGTGCATATTAACAAGCCCGACCACGCCCTGTGGCCTATCGGTCTGTGCCAGCTTGCGAAGCACATTGTCAGTGACGATGAAGCATTTCTTCTTCACCATAGCTTGATTGACGAGACGGAGCATCTTGCTGTCCTCGTCTATATGATTGTTGAAGAAATCCTGCGTGAAAAAGATCTCGTCCAGGTCACTCAGAGGAATTTCTCTAACCATACGAGGGCCTTCAACAAGATACTTGCCTGAGTATCTACGCTCCTTGGCACTGCTCATTATTTTTGCAATTCGTTTAACATGATCATTTTTAATAGATGTTATTCTTTCCATACTAATACCTATTAACCTTCATCCTTATATTTCTATAAAGATTCTTCTTTTTATTCATATCGATACCACATTGACACGAATTTTCTCTCACCGTAAATATCATTTTATAACATATTAATTATTTTTTCTATTTATTGTTCATATTTTTGTTAGTTTGTTCAAGTAAGATTCATAAATTAAGGCTGAACAATTATGAGTTTCTATATTACACCCTGCTATTTCTTGCTGTCCAGAATCATCACTCTGTTTGTGCCGTATTCCAGCTTCAGTGCTTCTTCGATTCCGGTATCCAGGTCAACGCCTATTGTGCAGGCAATCTTCTTCGCCTCTTCCTTAAGCTGAACATATACCGGTGTATAACCTAGATGCTCCTTCAGTACGCCGAAGAATGCATCTCTATTTTTCTCCAGTGACTCCATGTTGTCGAAGAGAACCCACAGTTCCTTCTTCTTAGCTCTTGTCTGTTCGACGATTCCGTTCAGCGAATAAATATC
>CACZRU010000210.1 GCA_902783605.1 uncultured Lachnospiraceae bacterium | reverse complement strand
TTCTGATTAGTAACTTCCATATAAAGCAGTGGGTTCTCCGCCAGCAGCTCCTTCAGCTTTGGAATAAAGGTACGAAGGGGAACCTCCATAGGAAGTTCAAGATCATACCTGAGGACCGGCTGGCATACCATCTCATCAGCATCTAGTTCCTCACCAATTCCCATACCAATATATGTATTATCAAGGCCAAGAAGAGCAACCACATCACCAGCTTCAGCTACTTCAACGCTTTCAAACTTTCCTCCGCTGTAGCTCCGAATCTGACTTACTTTCTCGCCCTCAAGTCTTTCATCATCAATCACACTCCTGACCGCAAGACTTCCTCCTGTCACCTTAACAAATGACAGTTTATGTCCGTCCTCGAATCCCATTTTAAAAACCTTAGCTGAAAATGAGTCTCTATACTTAATCTCCGGCAGGAAGCTGGTAACGGCTGATATCAAACCGTCCACTCCTTCATTCTTAAGAGCAGCACCAAACAGCACAGGATGAAGACTGCCATCAAATATAAGACCTGTGATATCCTCCTCCGACAGCTTTCCCTCCTCCAGGTACTTCTCAATTGTCCTGTCAGAAAGAGAAGCCATCTCTTCAAGTTTTGATTCTCCTTCTATGAAAATACATCCCGCACCCAATTTGTCCTGCAAATGGAGTTCCAGCTCTTCCTGAGTTTTCTCGCACATATCCATCTTGTTAACAAAAATATAAAATGGGACCTTATAGCTCCTCAGCATTCCAGCTAGTCTTCTCGTTGAAGCCGTAACGCCATCCGGACCGCTTACTAAAAGTACCGCAACATCCAAGACAGACAGAGCCCTTTCTGCCTCTCCAATAAAGTCAGCATGTCCCGGAGTATCAATTATTGTGATCTTAACTTCGTGTCCACTTTTATTCAGTTCGTTATCTGCAGCCAGATTAACAATTGCCTGCTTGGAAAGAATCGTAACTCCTCTCTTTTTCTCAAGCTCTTCCGTATCAAGAAAGGCATCACCATTATCAACTCTTCCAGCAGACCTGATCATCCCCGTATTTAATAATATACTTTCTGTAAGTGTGGTCTTTCCTGCATCAACATCTGCAAGAATTCCCATGCTAATTTTTTTCATATTTTGTTCCTTTTATCTAATGGTCCCTTTATCTTATGCATTTTTATCTTATGCTTCTTTTACCTTATTACCCCGAATTAAAACACTTTTATTTCCAATAACCTACCACAGATAATCCGTTCCTATTATATCAGCACCATACTCCCGGAGCTTCTTGTCCTCCGAAGAATCATTTACCGTAAATACATAGGAGATAAGCCCACTGTCCTCCAGCTTTTCAGCCACCTCCTGCGTATAGACCTCCTTCGCCACACTGAAGCTTGTAATATCATTATCTTTACAATATCTTACAAAGCTTTCCGGAGTATATATTATCTCCTCCCGCTTATCATCCGCCGAATAGTAGAGATTAATTAACGGAAAGTTGTAAGCCTCCCGGGCAGCCTTTACCATTTCCGTGGTCTGTCCACCCGCTATAAGTCTGTCCAGAACGTCTGTCCTTCCATCTGCCTCCTTAACTATCTCCTGATAGTAAACACATGTATCTTCATAGCTCCTGCCACCTGCATCCACCATGACATACATATCCATGTGAGTTTCCATGAAGTCAAGAAGTTCAGCAAAGCTGGTAGCCTTATACTTCCCCTGAATCTTGAAAGCCATAAAGTCCTTATATGTTGCCAGATGTTTTTCTTCATCATATCCATATGGAACAGTCCCCGACTCAAATGGATATTCCTGTCCCAACCGCTTCTCCCAGTCATTTTTGCTCCACACATTTTTCTCTCCGCTATGGGCCAGTACAAGAACTCCATCACTGGTAAATGAAACATCTGCCTCAAATAGCCTGTACCCTGCCTCATAGGTTTTCTCAAGACAATCAATGGAATTAATGTAGTTATCCACGCCATCCATTCCACCCAGAGCATGAATTATATATTCACTGGAAGAAACTGTACTCTTGTATGTCGCAATAATATCACTATCAGAAGTAGCATTTTCCGATATATTCTTGTCTGTTATTTTTTTATTTGAATGATTGTTATTGATCAGTAATGAAACTCCTGCCACCACCGCCAGAACAATTGTTAGTATAAGCCTGATAGCATCGACCTTAATACCTGTTTTATTATCACTTTTCACCTTATGCTTTTTCACTCTGTTTTTCACTCAGCTCTTTTCTCTGATTTTACTCTATTTTCTGTTTTTCACTCGGTTCTTTACTCTGCTCTTAACCCTGATATCTCTTTGTCTTTTACTTATTTTTCTTTTCTTCACTAATTTCTTCATAATGTCTGGTCTATCTGTTATAAGACCTGTCACCTTAGTAAATCTCAAGAAATACCAGAGAAGGAACCTCTTATTGACTGTCCATACATAAACTGGATATCCATAATGATTCATTCTTCTGGTAAATGAAAATAACATAAGCAGAGGATATGGACTAACAAAATCTGCCCGGCAGGCCTTAAGCCTTCTCATTGGAAAAATCTCGTTATATCTCATCCTGAAATCAGCATCATCCCTGCCCAGAAGAAGTCCAACTGTTATATTACTATCAAGATTTTTAATTCTATATGGTGTAACATCATAAAATGATTTGACCGAATACTCACTATAATCCAGATACTTATGCAATATCTTTACTACTCTGGCTTCATACCCTGTCTCTTTTATCTCAATATCCATAAATACTCTGTTATGACAAAGCTTTATAACATCAATAAAGGAGGGTACAGAAAAACCTTTCCTCTCTGCCAGAGTCTGAATCTCAGAATATGTCATATCTTTTAATAGTCTGTCATCTATGGAAGAATCATGATATACAATGAGAGCATTATCCTTCGTCCTTCTCACGTCAAACTCCACCATATCGATGCCTAATTCTATTGCATTTTCAAAGGCCTCCAGCGTATTTTCAACACCGCCAAGTCCTGCTCCACCTCTATGGGCAATTATCTTCATTTTTAATTCCTTTTATTTAGAACTATTTAGAACTATTTTTTAGTTTAATACAAACAACATTACTATTCTGCATCATTTTAAGTCAGTACGCAAGATAAAAAGGACGGCTGATCCATGAGGGGGGATCATAGCCGTCCATTATGGTGTGACTATCTGGAGAAAAGACAGTCGAAGGGACATATTAATATTATATATTAATATTATCTTTACGATATTATGCTCGCCCCACCTGTATGAAGCATTATGATCACACCAGCAACCAGGAGGACTGCGCCGACAGCTCTAACCAGTGGATTTGAATCCTTCTTACAGATGAGTACAAGCCCGACGATCGGCATAAAAAACAGAATCGCCATAAGCATCATAAGTATTGAAATTATTTTTTCTTCACTAATTCCTTTACTAATTTCTTTACTAATTTCTTCACTAATTCCTCTAAATAAATCTCTAAAATTATTATTTCTCATAACCAGACCTCCAAAACATCAAATTTTTTATTGTTTTTGTTTAGTATGTTTTTGTTTATACTCATATTCTACCTCTTTAGGTGTACAATAATACTCACACCTCCACAAACCATTTATTACTATCTTTGCTATCCTCGTAATATATTTTTTTCTCATATCCATCTACAATACAAGTAAATCTCAGTCCCATACCTCCAGCTCTCAGGCAGGCAGCTCTGCGAATATCTATAATCTTCTGGATTTCAAATACATTTCCTTCATCATCCTCAACCGAACATGGAATAACATTCCCCTCTACAGTGAAATCCGCATTAACTTTTATATATTTCTTATGTATGCTCTGTTCCATATCTTTTTTTCTCCTAAATAACAACTAATAATAACTAATAACAACTAATAATAACTAATAACAGCCAATAACACTTATATATCTGAGTAACGATATCGTTGTA
>CACZRU010000209.1 GCA_902783605.1 uncultured Lachnospiraceae bacterium | reverse complement strand
TTTTCTGAGATTTACTCTGGATACAAAGAATGGAGAGGCTGTTTCTGACGAGGTGCATGAAGAATTTGAGGAATATCTCATTACTCATCTAAAGAAAAATGATGTTGTAAGTGTTTACTCTGGAAGCTACTTTGTACTATGTGTTGATGTTGAAGAAGAAGGCTATGAGATGATCGCTCAGAGGATTGTTGAAGGCTGGAATTCAGGAGAAAATTCAGGAGAAAACTCAGGTGATAATTCAGAAGGAAAATTAGAAAAGAATTCTGGGGAAAATTCTGGAGATAAAAAGACAGAAAGAATGAGAGATGAGAATATAGTTATTTCTTATGAAATAGAGAAAGTTGGAGAATAAATAAAAGAGAAGTCCCTTGAGATGTTGCTCATTTGTTGCGCGTATTAGGGTATACTGAGTATATTTTACAAGTGTCATTCTGAGCGAAGCGAAGAATCTTTATTATTGTTATAAAAAAAGTTTTAATTAACAGGAGAATCAGTATGAAAGAATATGATCCTCAGGAATCTCTAAATGAGAACAGTATAGAAAATCTAAATGAAGAAGAACTCTCATCAGAAGAATCTCTTCTTACTGAATCAGAAATTGATGATGCTGTGAAGAAGAAGAGAGAAGATGATATCTATGGAATCCACTACCAGAAGGAACAGGAAGAAAAACATAGAGAAGAAGGAATAGGGGCACTGGGGACTCAGCCATATGATATTAGTGGCTTTTTCAGCGATGCAGAAGATGATGAGGCTGAGCCAGAGCCTGAGGAGGAGCTGAACGAGAAATATGGAAAAGATTCTATAGGTCTGACTATAACTTCTGAGATTGATATTTCTGACGATCATCTGCATGGTGTATTTGATAATCAGAGTCCGGAAAGTAAACTGATTATAAATGGATATGCCATGGAGGTTGGTTTTAATGAGCTTCATAATGATATGTCAGAAACCATGAGTCAGCTGCTCGAAAATAGCGGAAAGGTTCAAGGAGTAGTAAGAGGGAATACCATGGGAAGATCATCTGTTGCAGATGATATAGATGGTCCTGATGACTTCAAGGAAATAGTGAAGGCTATGGATGAGTATTCTGATCTTTATAATAAGAGAGAGATAAATGGTGTTACGCTTGAACAGCTGGGCAGAAAATATGATAACTTGATGAATATGACACAGAAATATCTGAAGGATCATAAGCCTAGGATAAGAGGTCATAGGTCGGCTCAGAGTGAAGCAAATTATAAGACTCTTCAGAGGTTCCTGGAGAAGGGTAAAATTGGTGTTAATACCATTAATACTCTTGGCAGAGAGATAAATGCTTCTATAAAAAAAGATATGGCGAATGAGGCAGGAGAAGGAATATCTCTAAAAGACATGAAGCTGTCTGAACTTGGAAGTACACTTATAAATAGATTCTCTCCAGGAAGTGAAGAATTCACCAAGAATTATATTGATATAGCAAAAGTTAAGATGGGCAATCAGAGAACTCATGAAGAGATTAATCTCAATAAGAGAAGAGTTCTGAATAATCTTAAGGCTGCTTCTAAGGGTGATAATTCGGTTGACTTTGAAGGGTATTTTAAGACTGGAAGGCTGCTAAAGGGGGCAGAACCTAAAGCTCATGCCTGTGCAGTTGGCTATATGTCCAAATCTTTTTTAGATGGACTTAGAGATGAAAATACAAGTCTTGCTGATTTGAAGACAATGCAACGACAGCTCAGATCCAATCAGTTTGCCAGACAAGTGGAAGGGCTTTCAAAAAATCCTGTTTTTCAGGGGGCGGTATATGCTGATGCCGGCTCATTTGGAAGATGGGGCATGGTTCAGAACAGAACCAGTGAAATTATCAAGGCTAACAGAAATGACCTGAAGAAATTATATAATAAAACTTCGTCTGATTATAATAGAGAAGGAACTATGAGTATTAACTCAGATGTAGCAGTTAACTTCATGATGGGGCTTGTTATAGAAAATCCAAAGTGTCGTCAATTTGTTGAGAGTATTGCGGCTCAGGAAGCCTTTGACTGCCCATTTGGTGGAAACAGGACTTATGCGTCACTTCAGGAGAAGCTGAGCAAGCTTTTTGAAAATCCAAATGGAATCCTAAAGAATTTTATTGGTAAGCCACTTAATAATATTCCTCAGCTGGTTGAGTATCTGAATTCTGACGAGGTTATGAATGAGATAGCAAAGCAGGCAAAGAGAGAGGCTTATCTGGGAATGAAGGCCTCAGCAAAGAATATGAAGAGAAATGTTCTGCTTAGAAGACATGGCAAGGCTCCTACTGCGGAGAACGAGCGGATCTCCAAGTACAGAAAAGCACTTCTTGCAAGAGAAAAATCTCAGAAAAAATCTCATGAGAAGTCGAGAACAAATAAGGGTGCAGGAAGGTCATCTAGAAATGCTTCTAATATGAGTGCAGAAGCAAGAAAAGCAGCTTCTAGAAAAGCGGGCAGAAATAAGGCTAATATTATGGAATGACATAAGTGTCAAAAGTCAAAATGTCAAATATATCAAAAAAATAAGAAAGATGTCGGTGAAAAAACCGGCATCTTTCTTTATTTGTTGCGCATTTGTTATGCCTTGAAGTGTAAAATGAATTTAGAAAAATAAAAAATTAAATCAATAAAATAATTAATAAAAATATCAATAAAAAAACAAAAATCAAAAAAATAAAAATCAAAAAAATGGAGGAAAAACAAGATGACTTATGAATTGTTCATTAAGAATTTCGTAGTTCATAGAAAGGAGTTGTGGTTATGAAGAATATGACATTAAGCGAAATCATTACCCAGATAAAGAACATTTTTGAACTTAAGTTTTTAGCTTGGATTAAGAACTTAGCTGATTCAAATAATATAACAAAGTTCTGTCTGGTGATAGTAGGGATAGCGGTTCTCTTTATGGTGATGGGAAGACTATTAAAAATGGGAACCAGAGTTCTTATGGCGGTGCTTGCAGTAGTATTCATGGTATTTGCAGCACCGAGAATCAATACCTTCTTGATTAATAAGATTGGTGAATATGGAATAGTTGAACAGTCGCTCAGTAACATCGTGGATGGTGATATTGAGACAAAAATCAAGAGAGAATATCGTATAAGAACAGGAGAGGTTCTTACAGATGAAGCGACTTTAGAGCAGATTAAGAATGAGCAGTATCAGATTGATCCTAATCTTAGTGATGAACTTAACATATTGGCACACGCAGGGCTTCCAAGCGGAATAATGAATACTCTGCTGGCAAACTTTGCAGACTGGGGAACATCAACCATAACTGCAACCACATTTTCAGATTATGTTGCGAAATTCTTTATACTGCGAATTGTAATGCTGATATCTTATATAATCGCATTTTCGGCAGCAACAAGAGTTTTCAAGACTAGTTACTAACTGAAAAAAAGTGTGATAAAGAGAGTTATGAAAAATACAAAAGATAAAAATACAAAAGAGAGAAATACGATATAAGAGAGACAAGATAGGGGAGAAGAGAGAAATAGGGATGGCTTCGGCAGAGCTGGGGCTGTCCCTATTACATTTGTCGTTGAATTACACTATGAATTTGGCTATTATAATAGGAGTATAAAACTTGGAGGCTTGGAGGAATGAGAGAAATACAGGTGAGGTTCTGGCTTTTCTTATGCTCTTCTTTGTGCTGTATAAGGGCATTGGTTCATTTATTAAGAAGACTCTGTCCGTTGGTATAGCAAGAGCTATAATGGAAAACAGATATCAAAAGAATGTAATGATCAGACGGCTTTTTGCTCCTTTTGGAAATCACAAATTTATTCATTTAGTGTAGAGATGTATTTTAATTTAAGGCAGAGAGAGGATATAGACAGAAGTCTTTTGGTAGAGAGAGCATTTGATGGTGAAGCATATGTAGACAGAATAAAAGCTGGTGAAAAAGCGGAGGATATAAGTCCTGAGTATAAACTTCAAAACTTCAAGATAAAAGACTCTGACTTTGACGAGGCTGATAAGTATGTTCTTACAGATTTTATTGCGATGTTTTTTATATTCTGCTTTGTAGGCTGGCTGTGGGAGGTTGGACTGCATATTGTGAAGGATCATGAATTGGTAAAAAGAGGTTTCATGTATGGTCCATGGCTTCCTATATATGGAGCAGGTGGTGTATTTATATAGAGGTTCTATGATTTGATCAGGGAGAAATAAATGAAAGAAACAATAATGGAATACTATACTAAAATATATGATATTCCGGTTCTATACTGTCTTATAATTGCAGTTTTGATTCCATTTCTTGTGATTGTTATTGGATATTTCATCAACCTTATAGGTGAAGCATTTGCAGCAATTATGGGAATGATTACTGCACCTGTTGTTGCACAGGGAATAGTTAACTATGTGATGTTTCCTGGGGTAATGATACACGAGCTGGCGCATGCCTTCTTTGCAGTGATAACCGGAGCGAAGATTACAGAGGTTGCTCTCTTTAAGGTTGAAGATGGAGCACTTGGACATGTGAATTTCAAGAACAGGGGCAATGTTATAGTTGTTGCACTTCAGAATATATTTATATCATCGGCTCCAATGTTTGTAGGAGCCGCAGTAGTGGTTGGCTGTGGTATATGGCTTTCAGTTCTTCCAGCAGGATACATATGGCTGAAGATAATTATCTGGTATCTTATGATTTCCATGTTTTTCCATATGACAATGAGTCCTGCTGATATCAGTGTATATATAAAGGGAGTGCCGCTTTTTATAGTAATACTATTTGTGGTTTTTCTTCCAATCAGACTGTTAGGCGTTATATAAAAACTGGAGTTATA
>CACZRU010000208.1 GCA_902783605.1 uncultured Lachnospiraceae bacterium | reverse complement strand
ATCAGTTGCTGCCTCTTCAAAGGACTGAAGATTATTGAACTCAGCATATTTAAAACCATCTACAAGTGGTTCAAATCCATTATGAATTGCACTTCCAGGCTGTCCTGTAGCTGAAAGTGTAGCAAGCGTTCTACCATGGAAAGAATTAAGTGCAGTTACAATCTTATATCTCTTTCCGCCTGACTTATCATTCCCATACTTACGAGCCAGCTTAAGCATAGCCTCATTTGCCTCAGCACCACTGTTCTGGAACTGAATCTTATCCATACCGATGGTCTCGCAGATTTTCTTTGCAAGTACTGTCTGAGGCACTGTATAGAAATAGTTTGATGCATGGATCATATCCTGAGCCTGCTCATTTATTGCATCGATGACAGCCTTGTTACAGCCACCAACCGAATTAACAGCGATTCCGCCAAGGAAATCAAGGTAAGCTCCACCATCCTCATCATAAAGATACATATCAGAACTGGTATCAGCAATGAAGTCGTATCTCTTAAAAGTTTCATTCATATATGTTTCTGCCATATTTACAAGTTCATCTTTTGTAAGGTTAAAATCTTCTAATTTCATATAATTTTCCTCTTTTCGTTAACATGAATTACTAAATCATTAACTAAACTAATATTTTACCACATAATACAAGTGTTGTCATGCAAGCTGCCAAACACTTTTCATAACGGCCAACAAACACTTATATATCCTTTACAGATTCATGGGATACTATGTTTCAGCTTCTATTAGCAAACTGACTATTATACAAATTATAGTAAAAACCTCGTTTTGCAATTAGTTGCTCATGATTACCCTGTTCAATAACAGCTCCATCCTTCATGACGAGAATAACATCCGCTCCCCTGATGGTGGAAAGTCTGTGAGCAACTATAAAGCTGGTTCTGCCCTTCATCATCTTATCAAAGGATCTCTGTATCCTCTGCTCTGTTCTGGTATCGATGGATGAAGTAGCCTCATCAAGTATAAGCATAGGTGGAAGTCTTAACATTACTCTGGTGATACATAGAAGCTGCTTCTGTCCACCAGAAAGGAGACCTCCATCCTCTCCGATAACTGTGTCATAGCCGTTAGGAAGCCTACGGATAAATCTGTCAGCATGACTCATCTTAGCCGCCGCCCTAATCTCCTCATCCGTAGCATCCGGATAGCCATAGGCTATATTCTCTCTAATTGTACCAGACTTAAGCCAGGTCTCCTGGAGCACCATACCAAAATTCTGTCTAACGCTCTTTCTAGTCAGCTCCATGACATCCTGCTTGTCAATATATATATACCCTTTATCGATATCATAAAATCTCATCAGCAGGTTGATAAGTGTAGATTTCCCGCTCCCGGTAGGTCCAACTATAGCAACAGTCTGTCCCTGCTTAACATCAAGAGAAAGATTCTGTATCAGCTTCTTTGTCTTATCATAAGAGAAGCTGATGTTATCTAGTATTACCTCTCCATCAATCTCAAGCAGATCCTCATATTCGCCATCGTATGGTTCCGGCTCTTCAGACAGCAGATCAAATACTCTCTCTACACTTGCAAGTGCTGCTGTAAGTTCTGTCATAACTCCTGAGATTTCATTAAATGGCTTAGCAAACTGTGTAGCATAGCTGAGGAAACATGTAAGCTGTCCAACTGTAAGCTTACCTGTTATTACTATAAATGAACCAACTATCTCTACACTTGCGTATACTATATTATTTATAAGTCTTGTAGACGGATTAGTAAGGGATGAGAAAAAGGTTGCCTTAAACTCTGCATCTGCCAATTCATCTCCCAGCTGATCAAATTTCTCCTGAGCTCTGTTTTCATAAGAGAATGCCTGGACAAGCTTCTCATTTCCCACCATCTCATTTACAAGACTGGTCATCTCGGATCTTTTCTCAGACTGCTTTGTAAACATATTATATGTCTTCTTAGTGATAAAGCCTGCCACAAGAAGTGATAACGGTGTAAGTAATATAACCACCAGAGCAACCGGTATACTTATCTTAAGCATGAAGCATATAGTACCTACTATAGTTATTATCCCCGTAAACAGCTGCGAAAAGCCCATAAGGAGACCGTCACTCAGCTGATCAACATCATTTAGAGTTCTCGCTACTATATCGCCATATTCATGACTGTCCACATAGCTTATAGGAAGCTTATTAATGTGGTCGTATATTCTTTCCCTCAGGTCTCTTACTACCTTGAACACGATAGAATTATTAATCATGCTCATAATCCACTGGAACAGAATCGAGATACATATAACGAATACAAATCTCGTAAGAAGCTGAGTAATACGAGGTATATTAACATTACCCTTACCTATTATGTAGTCAATAGCCTGACCAGATACGATAGGAGCATACAGCTGAAGTATCACTGTTATAATAGAAGCTATAAGAGAAAGTATCATAAATGGTACATACGGACTCAGCACAGTCATGAGCTTCTTAAGGGTTTGGGACATGTTTTTGTTCTTATTCCTGTTTTTCATGCTCTCACCCCCATCTCACTCTCGAACTGGGTATGATATATCTCCCTGTAAATCTCTGAGCTTCTGTATAGTTCAGCGTGAGATCCCTGAGCTACAGCTTCACCATCTTCAAGGACAATAATAAGGTCGGCATCTACGATAGATGATGCCCTCTGGGAAACTATAAATGTTATTCTGTCCTTTCCAGTCTCCTCAAGTGCCTTTTTAAGCTTTGCCTCTGTAGCAAAGTCCAGCGCCGAAGAACTGTCATCCAGTATAAGTATCTCCGGCATCTTAACCAGCGCTCTTGCTATACATAGTCTCTGTCTCTGTCCTCCAGAAAGATTCTTGCCTCCCTGAGTTATTATGTATTTCAGACCTTCCGGATTCTTATAAACAAATTCAGAAGCCTGTGCAGTATCTATGGCCCATTTTAAGGTATAGTCTCTTGCGTCCTTATCAGCGACTCGAAGATTTTCTGCCACAGTACCCTTAAATAGAGTTGACTGCTGAGGAACTATACTTATCTTATTTCTCAGCTCCTCCTTTGTGTACTGTTCTATCTCTTGCCCGTCAATCTTAATGCTTCCATCAGAAATGTCATAGAACCTTGGAATTAGATTAACAAGAGTAGATTTACCAGAACCTGTACCTCCTATAATACCAATAGTCTGTCCTGCCTTAGCCTCAAAGCTTATATCCTTTATGGATGCCTCCTGGGAACCCTTATAGCTCATGGACACATGATCAAATACTATAGAAGGTCTCGGCTTTCTTATAGGCGCATCCGGATCTTCTTCCACAGGTTCTCCAAACACCTGTGTAGACTCTGTCTCCAAAAGATCCTTTAATCTATTCGCGCTCGCCGCTGCCTTAGTAAGGGTAATTATAAGATTAGCCAGCTTAACCAGCTCTATAAGTATCTGGGACATATAGTTTACCAGCGCAATTATCTGGCCCTGAGTAAGGTCACCGGCCTGTACCTTAACCGCACCTTTATAGATAAGTGCAGCGATACCCAGATTTACGATCAGATTTGTAACAGGATTCATCATTGAGGATACACGGCCAACTAAAAGCTGAGAATCCATTAACGATTCATTTGCCCTTCTATACGCCTTCGCTTCAATCCTCTGTCTGTTAAATGCTCTAATAACTCTTATTCCAATAAGCCCTTCTCGGGTAAGAAGGGTTACCTTATCCAGTTTATCCTGCACCCTCTTATACATAGGAATGGATGCAAATGTAAGTGTAAACACAACCAGCATAAGTAGTGGAAGGACATACATAAAGATCATAGATGTCTTTGTATCCACGGTAAATGCCATAATTACGGCGCCAAATACGATAAATGGAGATCTAAGGAATAGACGCAGGAACATATTAACGCCTGTAACAGTGATGTTTATATCACTGGTCATACGGGTAACAAGTGTAGATGTTCCCAGACTGTCTATATTCTCATAAGATAGACTGTTCAGATGTTTAAATACATCTTTTCTTAGTGCCTTGCCAAATCCAATTGCAGCCCTTGCAGCAAAATACTGTGCTGTTATAGATGCAGCATATCCCACAAAGGTAAGCAGAAGAAGGATTCCTCCACATTTAAGGATATAGGCATTATCATGTTTTCCAATACCTATATCCACAAGTTTAACCATAACAAGAGGCACCAATAGTTCAAATATTGCCTCAAGCATTTTGAATAGTGGTGCCAGTACAGCCTTCACTTTATATTCATTTAAATATTTTAGAAGTTTCTTCACAATACTACTTCCCTGTTATAATAATTTATCTTTATAATAATTCATCACCTGTTAAAAGGATTTCCTGGTAGTTTCTGCTGTTCTGAAGAACTCTCTTGATGAACATTATATAATCCTCTTTAAGGACTTCATCTTCCCCCTCTATATCAGCAGTAAGTCTTTCTATAATCTGTCTCTCTCTGTCAGGTTTATATACACTGGCAATCCTTCCATTTTCTGTGGCAGCCTTATACTTTGCAACCTCCTTGGAAAGATTCATCCTTCTAAAGTATAATACCTTAAGCTCGTCATCAATCTTGTCAATTTCATTTCTTATTTCTGTAAGTTCCATATTCTCTTCTCTTTCTATTTCAATAATATATTATTAACTTAAAAAATCATCATACTGATTTGTCACTCTAAATCAATATATTCATAATATTTTACTCAGGTTTATCAACCTGATCTACATACCACCTAATGAATCTGGACACTTTTGAGTTCTTATCGCCCATCTTCTTTGGAGTATAGAGATATAGCATCTCACTGCTTCTTGTAACTCCTACATAGAGAAGACGCCTCTCCTCCTCTATCTCATCCGGAGTCTTGGACTTCTTATGTGGAATACTATCCTCAACCACATCCATAATATGAACCTGTCTGAACTCCAGCCCCTTGGCACTATGCAGCGTCATCAGCTGAACTCCATTATTATCAGCCTTTTTAGACTCCTGCCTGATATTTTCCCGAAGTTCCTGAGTAGTCTCAATCATATCAAACATCTCATCAAAGGTCTCTATGTCAGTCAGCATATTCTGAAATTCATCTATATTACTGATTAACTCATCATAGTCCATATTTCTTTCTTTCGCAAGTTCACTGATATATTTATCATATCCCACGAATTTCCTTATGTAATTCACCGCTGCAAATGGCGAAAGCTTCTTAATGGCCTTAAGATTACTGCTCAGGTCGTAGAGATTATCCATAACATATCTCTTATCCCTTGCCTTCTTATATAACTCCTTAATCTCAACGGTTTCCGAATCCAGCATATCACGGCTGATATACCGCACAGGCTTATTCATGATATCAAGAAAGACTTCCCTCCTGTGGTCACCAAGAGCATACTTGATATAACTTATAAAAGGCTTGATATAAGGATTTGAGAAAATGTCGGGTACCACATCTCTCACGCTAAATGGAATTCCCTCAAGACGCATCTTATACATCAGCCTTCTCGGTCCTACATTGGTTCTATAGAGAATAGCAATGTCATTATAAGCAAATCCATTTTTAACAGCCTTCTTTATTCTCTTAATGATACGGAGATTTTCTGCAGCGGCATCTTCTGTTTCAGTCACTTTGATAACACCCAGCTTATCATTTGCCGCAACCAGAGTTTTAGAATACCTGTTCTTATTCTCAGCAATGATAGTTGATGAGAAATCTACTATTACCTGAGGACATCTAAAATTATTAGAAAGCTGCGTTACCTTAGCATTATTAAAGTCCTTCTCAAACAGCTTCATTATATCAGGTCTTGCACCTCTGAAACCATATATCGACTGGTCATCATCACCAACAACAAAAACATTTTCAAGTGGCTTAGCCAGCATTTTTAGTAGTTCATATTGTATACGATTGGTATCCTGATACTCATCAACCAGAATAAATGGATAAAGCTTCCTGACAGCATCAAGTATATCCTGACGGTCCTTAAGAAGAGTGTAGCATCTCGTAACCATATCATCAAAGTCCAGGACATTATTATCAGCCTTGTACTTCTCATACCTGTTATACAGTTCCCTGAACTGGTCCTCCGGCATATCTTTGCTGTAATAGTTCTCTATATCAATCATATTACAGGACATTATCCCCAGCTGATTAAGAACACTGGCCAGAAGTTCCTCATTATCAAAATTATCCTCATCTATACTCTTCAAGATACTCTTAATAACACCTCTTTTAGCATTTTCATCAAGCACACCAAGATTAAACTTCTGCCCATATGCTGTTCTGACAATCCAGAAGAAAAATGAGTGGAATGTACTGAACCTGACTGTTGTCCTATCCTGAGATGTAATTTCCAGAAATCTCTTTCTCATAGATTCAGCAGCAGCCCTGGTAAAGGTGATTACCAGAATATTCTCAGGCTTTACTCCATGCTGGCATATTAAGTTGTTTACTCTGTTGACTATTACAGTAGTCTTTCCGGCTCCCGGTGTACCAAGCACCATCATTGGTCCCTTATACCACTGCACTGCATTAATCTGTTCTTCCGTAAAACCCATCTTTCTCCTTATCAAAGCTCCCTACCTATTTCTCAAAAGAACAGAGTAGAGCTCAATAGAACTTTGTAAAACGCGATAATAGACAAATAATCATAAAAGCGCGAGACTCAAACCTCGCGCTTTCACTTCTTAAAATAAACTATTTACCACAACACTTTTTAAACTTCTTGCCACTTCCACATGGACAAGGATCATTTCTACCAACCTTAGGCGCTTTTACAACTGTATGTGAAGTCTTCTCCTTCTTATAGAGTGCATCTCTTGTTTCTTTATCATAGATTGCATCCCACTCAGGAAGTGTATAAAGCCATTCAGCATTACAGCCAACCATGTTCATGTAAAGCTTCTCTGTATCGATATCAATTGTTACCTCTGAATCTTCAGTAACATCATCAAGATTATTAGATTCCTTAAGACTGTCATCAATACCATCCAGGAAACCTGTCATAAGTTCAATAGTTGTATCATATTTCTCAGCAAGTTCCTTAACAGTGCCCTTGATTACCTTCTGTGGCTCTTTAAGAATCTGCTCATAAATTCCTTTTTCAACTCCGAAATAATTAAGCCAGAACTGCTTTCCTTCCGGTGTTCTGTCATCAAGACCATATGCATGATCTCTCCAATCCTTTAAAATTCCCATAGTATATGTCCTTTCAAAATCATTTTTTAATAATATTCAAAAACAACAATGCATATTCTATCAAAAAAAATACTATTTATCAAATACTTTACGAAGCCATAGAATAAGATATAAAATCACCGGATATATAATAAGCACAAACAGCATCTGAAGGATGTATCTGCTCTCTGTAATTACAAAGAAAATGAATATCCCCAGCAGTACTGCATATATACCAATAAGTATCCAGGCAAGCACTCTGCTGGCTGTGCTGTGCCCCCCAGAAGACTGTTCTGACGAAATCTGATCTGAAGTATTTTGTTCTGAAGTATTTTGTTCTGAAATATTATGATTCATATTATTCGGTTCTAAATTTTTTTCTATTATAGTTTCTATTCTAGTTTCTTTATCTATATCTTTCATAGTAGTTTATTCAATTAATTTAATAAGTCATTTATATTCATTGTTAACTATAATTTAAATTATTTAATAATATTATTCTGATTCACTCTTAATCTTACGGAACCACTCTTTTATTTCTTTCTCGTATCCATTATCTCCCGGCTCATAGAACTTAAGATCCTTTACTGCATCAGGCAGATATTGCTGGTCAACATAGTTATTCGGATAATCATGTGCATATTTATAACCAACATGTCCAAGATCAGAAGCCCCATGATAATGGGCATCCCTGAGATAAAGAGGAACCTCTGCGCTATTATACTTCTTAACAGCATCTGTTGCACTAAAAATTGCATTTACAACCGCGTTACTCTTAGGAGCCGTTGCAACATATATTGCTGCATGAGCAAGAATTATCTGGGCCTCAGGCATACCTACTCTTTCCACTGCCAGTGCACAAGCCGTTGCAACCTGTATAGCCTGAGGATCTGCATTTCCCACATCCTCGCAGGCACATATCATAATCCTTCTTGCGATAAAGGTTACACTTTCACCACCATAGAGCATCTTAGCAAGATAATAAACAGCCGCATCCGGATCTGAGCCTCTCATGGACTTTATAAAAGCAGAAATGATATCATAATGATTATCACCGTCCTTGTCATATCTGATGGCTCTTCTCTGTATACATTCCTCAGCTACCGAAAGGTCGATCATTATCTTTCCATTCTCATCCCTCTCTGTAGAAAGGATACCAAGTTCGACTGCGTTAAGAGCTTTACGGGCATCTCCTTCCGATACTCCTGCAAGGAAGTCAACTGCATCATCTGTAATCTCTGCCTTAAAGCTTCCCATCCCTTTCTCAACATCATATACAGCTCTTCTTATAAGTTCTTTGATATTATCAACGCTGAGAGGTTTTAATTCAAATACTGTAGAGCGAGAAACAAGAGCGCTGTTAACTTCAAAATAAGGATTTTCAGTTGTAGCACCTATAAGAATAACAGTACCATTTTCCACATGAGGAAGAAGGAAGTCCTGCTGAGATTTATTGAAACGATGTATTTCGTCAATAAACAGTATGGTCTTCTTGCCATACATCCCCATGTTGTCCTTAGCCTTTTCAACCACAGCCTCCATATCCTTCTTACCGGAAGTGGATGCATTCAATTCTTCAAAGACAGCACTGGTTGTATTTGCTATAACCATTGCAAGAGTTGTTTTTCCTGTCCCCGGTGGGCCATAAAAAATAAGAGAGCTAAGCTTATCAGCCTTTATAGCTCTGTAAAGTAGTTTCCCTGGCGCAAGGATATGTTCCTGTCCAACAAACTCATCTAAAGTTTTAGGTCTTAAACGACTAGCAAGAGGAGCTTCTTTTCGTTGCTCCTCTTGTCTCATGTAATCAAATAAATCCATATATTAGATCCTTATTAGGTCTCAGTTAAATCTTTATTAAGTCTCAATCAACTCTTATTAGGTCTCGATCAAACCAAGCTTCTTGATAATATTATCAAACTTTACTATATCAATAGGCTTGCAGATATAATCATCATAATCATTACTTGCATAGGTAGCATCAAAATCCTCATCCAGTGCGGAAATCATAACAACCTTACATCTTGAAATCCTAGGAATACCAAGCTTTCTCTCAGCATCTCTGATAGACTGAAGTGTTTTATAACCATCAATCTTTGGCATCATAATATCAAGACATACAAGATCAAACTCTTTTCCATCTGATACTGACTTGACAAACTCGTCAACCGCTTCTATACCATCTGTAGCAAGAATGACTTCCCCATATCTTGAAAGAAGTTTCGATAAAAACTTTCCACTTGCAATATCATCCTCTGCAACTAAAACTCTCATAACACACCTCTCCTTATATTTCAGTATTAAACTGTTATATCCCCTAAAATCATCAAAAACTTGATTATAATCGGATTATTTTTTTATTCTTTTTCTATTAATATTTTTTATAATTATTTTATTATTTTTTTATAGTAGATATCCATTTGTTAAATAAAATACCTATCTCATCCTTGTAGGATTTTCTTCTCTGCATAACACGTCTATTTAGCGAACAAACAATAAATATTCCCAAAAGCATATCAGCCAGCATTTCAGGTGTATAAAGATCTATTATCTCCCCATTATTCAGAGCACCTTCAAAAAGTTTTACAATACCTTCTCTTCTATCTTTGTAACTTTGTTCCGTAAGCTCTCTTGTATAAGTATTATGTAATAGTTCCTCATACTGAAGCATTATAGCTGATAAAGAATAGTAGCTGTTATAATATGAACCGTATGCATCAACATAATAATTAATCTTATCGATATAGCTGTCTTCTCTTGAATCAAGAGTCTTGAATATGCTGTTATCGAATTTAAAATATGTAACAACTACTTCTCTTAAAATTTCATCTGTATTTGAGAAATATTTATATATCATCATTTCGCTCAGATTGGTTCTCATTGATATATTCTGAATAGTAAGCAGACCAAGTCCAGCATCACTTATCAGGTCAATGGATGCAGCCACAATCCTATCCCTTGCTGATATAAAATTTTCTGACAAAATACACCTCCTAACCCCATTAACACATACACTATTATTTTATTTCTTACTGGTTTCTTTGTCAACGAAAAAGGTTTTTTATCAACGAAAAAGGTTTTTTATCAACGAAAAAGAGCAAGCCTTTCGGCTTGTTTGAACGAAAAAGAGCAAGCCTTTCGGCTTGCTCTATAAGGTTATATGAATTATTTTAGCTTCTGTATTAGCTAATTCGTTTTAGCCGTTAGCAACTACAACATTAATAGCCTGTAAGCCCTTGTCACCCTCAGTAACATCAAACTCTACTGTCTGACCATCCTTAAGAGTCTTGAAGCCTTCCATAGCTATTCCGGAAAAATGAACAAATACGTCATTCCCCTGCTCATCTGTGATGAATCCATATCCTTTTTTCTCGTTGAACCATTTTACTGTTCCTCTAGCCATTATACATGCCCTCCAATTGTTTTACGATTTCATAATCGTATCATTTATTGCCTATATTAGCAATTTACAAAAGGTCAATTTCATAAAGACCAGACATTTTAAGTGTAATTATTCTCTAATCAACTTCAAACAGAAGCATATTATCCTCTTTATGATCATAATAGTAAAAATTATTCGATAAATACATGTTTGTATCTAGAATAAAATGATTGATCATCTCTATTTCTCTTCGTATCCCCATAACCATTTCTATGCCAAAGCTTTTTGCCATAACGAAAACTTCATTAATATTTGCAGGAATCACATAATAATCATCACAAACTCTATCATATATATATTTGTTAATATCATGATATCTAAGTATAGATGCTCCATATATAAGTGGTTTATTGGTTAGAAAAAAAGCTTCATTATCAGAAATTTCATCATAATCATCAATCAAATCTGAAGATTTAACAAACATTGGTATAAAATAGTTTTCGCTGTTATTTAGCGCTATTTCAAAAAGTTCTTCTTCAGTTATTCCAAGAATATTTAAATCCTCATTTGTAACATCACGAAATGCATTCTCGTCTAGATATCGCTTTGATAAATCTTCAGGGGAATATTTTATAACTTCTATAAGATCCAGAAATCTTCTATAAGGAATATTTTCCAGTTCTCCTCTGTAAAAATCACGATTTTGAAGTGATACAATAAAATGAGGGCCCTCAAACGCGTGTTCAGAGTCAATGCTTAACTCTTTAAGAGCCCTATTATAAGAATAATCTTTAATATTAGATTGTATATTTACTTGATTTATTTCTTGATTTAT
>CACZRU010000207.1 GCA_902783605.1 uncultured Lachnospiraceae bacterium | reverse complement strand
TTTAACGACTACGACCTTTTCTTTATAGGTGGCGGACAGGATTTCGAGCAGGAGGTGCTCCTTCAGGATTTAAGATCAGGAAAGGGCAGCGACATAAAAGCAGCCATCGAAGCAGGAAAAACCTTCCTATGTATATGTGGTGGCTACCAGATGATGGGACACTACTATGAAACCAAGGAAGGCGAAAAGATGGAATTCCTCGGAGCAGTTAATTTCCACACCATCGGTGGAAGTGTCAGAATGATCGGAAATTACGCTTTTAAATGCACCAAAGAAGCTGGCGGTTCTGACATAGTAGGTTTCGAAAACCATAGCGGAAGAACCTATCTAGCAGAGGGTGTTTCTCCACTTGGACATATACTTAGCGGATACGGTAATAATGGCGAGGATAAGACCGAAGGCATACATTTTAAGAATGTATACGGTTCCTACAGCCACGGACCTATCCTTCCAAAGAACCCAGAGTTCGCCGACCACCTTATCGAGACCGCACTAAAAACAAAATACGGTTCATGTGAGCTTGAACCCCTTGCTGATGTATCAGAGAAAAAGGCTCATGACTTTATCCTGAACAAGGTCCTTCATAATGATATGAGCCGCGATTAATGAAAAGAGAATAAATCAAACATGCAAATATCAAACACTAACAACATAGAAACCCATTTCCTATCTGACAGTCACGAGGATATCCTGATTGCCGCTGATATTCTCAAAAACGGCGGTCTGGTTGCCTTTCCAACAGAAACTGTATATGGACTCGGAGGAAATGCGCTCTCTCCGGAGGCTTCCGGAGCAATCTACGCTGCCAAAGGACGACCATCCGATAACCCTTTGATAGTTCACATATGCGATACTGCTTCAGTTAACGAACTGGCAAACAATATAACTGAAGAAGCAAAAGTCCTTATGGAAGCTTTCTGGCCAGGACCACTTACCATCATCCTGCCAAAGAAGGATATTGTTCCTGATGCCACAACCGGTGGGCTGAAGACCGTAGCCATAAGAATGCCTTCACATCCGGCAGCACTTGAATTGATACGAGAAAGTGGAGTATATATCGCCGCTCCATCAGCAAATATTTCCGGAAGGCCATCTCCAACCACCGCACAGCATGTAGCTGAGGATATGACTGGACGAATTGAAGCAATCATAGACGGTGGCCCAGTAGGGATTGGAATCGAGTCAACCATTGTGGACTTAAGTTCTGGACTTCCTACTATATTAAGACCAGGATATATCACTAAAAAGATGCTTGAGGAACTTATCGGTGAAGTCAGTATAGATCCAACTCTGATTCACCCAGATCCAAACATCAGACCTAAAGCACCGGGCATGAAATATACCCACTACGCTCCAAAGGGAGAACTCTCAATCATCGAGAGAAATGAAGATGTTTCAGATTCATCACCTGAAGAAAAGAAGGCAGAAGCTGAAGCAGCTGTAGCCGACACAATAAATGCACTATATAAAGAGAAGAAATCCCAAGGTTTTACCGTCAAAGTGCTTGCTCCAAATGAGCATTCTTACCTTTATGATGAGAAAGACCTTATAACAGTCGGTAGTACCACAGACGGAATCACTGTAGCTGCAAGACTATATGGAGCACTTAGAGAATGTGATGATGCCGGAGCAGATTTCATCTACAGTGAAAGTTTCAGAGATTATGAATTAGGTGGAGCTATAATGAACCGGCTTCTTAAGGCTGCCGGACATAGAGTCATATATGTTTAAAGTTTTTATATTTTTATCAAGGAGGATATCATGAGCGGAATTAAGAAAATAGCTATCGGCTGTGATCACGGCGGATACGAATTAAAGAAAGAGATAATACAGCACCTCTTAGACAGAGGCTTTGATGTACTGGATCAGGGATGCGATTCAACCGAGTCCTGCGACTATCCAATATATGCAAAAGAAGTTACCGAGAAGATTCAGCAAGGTGTGGCCGATCTGGGAATTCTGGTATGTGGAACCGGAATCGGAATGTCCATGGCCGCCAACAAGGAGCCAGGAATTCGTGCTGCACTTTGTCATGACAATTTCTCAGCACAGGCAACAAGAGAACATAATGATGCAAATGTGCTCTGCCTAGGAGCTCGTGTAATTGGACCAGGTCTCGCACTTATGGTTGTTGATACATTTGTGGATACACCATTCTCAAACGACGAAAGACATAAGAGAAGAATCTCGATGTATTCATAACATTATCTTCATAACATTATCTTATAGAAGAGATATTACCTCGTGATTTTTAAAACTACTAAAACATTTTTCTATTAGAACAAGAAATTTAAAACAAGAAAATTAAAACAAGAAACTCCCCAAGAAAATCTCGGGGAGTTTTGGTTCACTTATAGTTTTTTAGTTTTTCTTATAGTATTTTTATTATATTTTTTATATTTCAGATAACATCTGCAGAGCCTCATCTTTTATCACTAACTCAAAATGCTCCTCTATATAATATTTAAAGTCCGGATTATATCTAATCGGCTCTCCAAATTCACGCATATGCTTCATCAATAGCCAGAACTCACTTTCAGCATTTCTTCCACCTTCATAAACCAGATAATACTTTCCATCCTTAGGATCCTTATATAGCGTGTTGTCGCTGTCATAATAATTATCTGAAAGCTTAGCAACCTTGATAAGTTGTTCAATGCTATTGAAACAACAGATTCCATGAGGCTGAACACGAAGCGAACTCATATTCCTTGAATTATTTGCAAGGTACTGATTAATTGTAAGTTCATTATTTATTGGATCATTTGAAGGAAATTCTTTAATCCCCTTCTTTTCACCATCCTTTGGCTTATCTGTCCCAGGATCATTTAGATTATTTAAACTATTCAGATTTAAACCTCTCAGACCGCCTGGTCCCTCGCCTGCTCCATTAGCTCTTCCATTAGAGCCTCCAGAGCCTCCAG
>CACZRU010000206.1 GCA_902783605.1 uncultured Lachnospiraceae bacterium | reverse complement strand
GATAGCCAGGTCCTTATAAAGTATACCATCCAAATGATCCGTCTCGTGACAGATTGCTCTTGCAAGCAGTCCCTCACCTTCAACAGTGATTTCATTCATATCTCTGTCCAATGCTTTACATACAACCCTTTCAGGTCTGGCAACTTCGCCCTGAAGTCCCGGAAGACTGAGACAGCCCTCTGGTCCAACCTGCTCGCCTTCAGTTTCAATAATCTCAGGATTGATAAGCACCAAAGGATTTCCTTCGTAGGTATCAATTACTACTATTCTTCTAAGCACTCCAACCTGAGGTGCTGCAAGTCCAACGCCGTTGGCATCATACATCGTCTCGAACATATCATCAATAAGCTCGTTCAGTCTTTCTGTCATCTTCTCAACCGGCTTGCATTTTTTTCTAAGTACTTCGTCACCATCTTCTCTAATAATTCTGATTGCCATCTTCTATCTCCTTTACCTGTCCTAACTTACAATAAGTGCATAGGATTAAAGTCAAAATCAATATCTATATCACTATTAGTGCCCCTGATCTGCCCAGCAGCATTTTCTGTTTCTTTTTTATTATCTGTTATTACTGCAGAATCAAATGTCTTTTCTGCAACCTTCACTGCCTCGGTTAGTATATCATACTTTTCAGCTTTTATGTATATAACTCGTCGATAAACATTTTTTATCCTATAGATATATGCTTCAGCCGGACCGATACAGTCAACCTGCTTCCTGTCATAATTCTTCCCAAGATACTCTCTCAGTGATGCAGCTACCATCTCAGAAACCCTTGTCACCAAAGCATTATCTTCCGAACTTATACATATCCCCAGAAGCTGATATACAGGCGGAAAATGAAGCAACTTACGATAGGACATCTCGAATTCATAAAAAGATTTATAGTCCTGCTTAGCAGCATTTGTTATTGCATAATGCTCTGTCTGATAGGTTTGGATCACCACATTTCCAGGAAGTTCATCTCTTCCAGCTCTTCCGGCAGCCTGTGTAAGCAGATCAAAGGTTCTTTCCGATGATTCATAGTCTGTATCAAAAAGACTGAGATCAGCAAGTATATTTCCAACAACCGTAACCTTTGGAAAGTCATGCCCCTTTACTATCATCTGAGTCCCGATGAGGCAGTCAGCCTTTCCATCCCTGAACTTCTTTATTATTGCTCCGTGACTTCCCTTCCTTTGAGTTGTATCCTTATCCATACGAATTGTCTTAACATCTGGAAAGAGCTTATTAATCTCCCTCTCCACTGTCTCAGTTCCAACTCCATAACCACCAATTCGTTTGGAATTACATTTCGGGCATTTACCTGGAAATGGCATCTCAAAACCACAGTAGTGGCACATCAGTCTGGTATCACCGTGCTGCGACAGCGAAACATCACAATTGGGGCATTTAAGAACCTCACCACAATCTCTACAAGAAACAAAGGTCCTGAAACCTCTTCTATTAATAAAGAGCATGGCCTGTTCTTTTCTTTCAAAGGCTTCCCTGAGACGATCATAAAGAGCCTGAGAGATAATACTCATATTACCTAGTCTCAGTTCTTCACGCATGTCCACAATCTCAACCTCAGGAAGTGCTGAGCCCTTAACTCTTTCTGTCAGGCTGTAAAGCTTATACTCACCCTGCATTGCCTTATAGTAGCTTCCTATACTTGGAGTTGCTGTTCCAAGAACAACCTTCGCGCCTTCAAGCCTTGCTCTTTCAATTGCCACTTCTCTGGCATGATACTTTGGAGTCTTTTCACTCTTATATGCAGTATCATGCTCCTCATCTATTATTATGAGTCCAAGATTCTGAAATGGAGCGAACAGCGCCGATCTTGGACCGATCATTATATGCGTTTCCCCTTCCCTTGCCTTCATAAATTCTCTATACTTCTCACCCTTGCTGAGCTGAGAATTCAGAATGCATATGCTGTCCTGAAAATAACTGCTGAATCTGGCAACCGTTTGATATGTAAGTGCTATCTCCGGAACAAGAACAATAACATCCTGCCCACGCTTAATTACCTCCTCAGCCATCTTGATATACACTTCAGTTTTCCCGCTCCCCGTCACACCATGGAGAAGGTAAGTGCTGCTGGCAGAAAGATTCTTCGCTTCGCTCAGAATGACATCTTGTTCCAAATGATTTAGCTGCTCTTTGTGATCATTTGATTGATTATTTAATTGTTTATTCAAGTCGGCAACAAAGTCATCAATTATGTCCTGCTGCTGCTTTTCGAGTGCATCTATAGGACGAAATTCAGGGATATTCTCTTTTATATCCACTCCGACCTTTCGCTCCCTGACCTTTTCCTTTACAGGCATACAAGTCATAAGTGCACTTATCATGGTGCATCCATACTGCTCCTTCATCCAGGCAGCAAGCTGAATCAATTTACTTTCTACCGAAACTGCATTTGGTGAAACCTCACCGATTTCCTTTATCTTGTTTATGTCATAGTTCGGTTCATCTGCAAGGCCGATCACATAACCGGTTCGGACTTTATTTCCCTGTCCAAATGGCACCTTCACCACTGAACCTACCCTGACAGAATCAACTAACCCTTCTGGTATTCTATATCTAAATGGTCTATCTACATTACTCTGTGAAATATCGATTATTATATCCGCATATTTCTCGGACATCCTCTTCCTCCAAAATCTCTCTGATCAAATCTCTCTCATCCATGTGATGCTTCTGTCCACAAATCTCCTGATAATCCTCATGTCCCTTACCAGCAAGTATTATAACATCCCCCTCCTTTGCATTCATGATTGCAAAGCGGATTGCCTCCTTACGGTCAATAATATCTATATAAGCACCACCAGTCTTATCTATTCCAACCTTAATATCATCCATGATTGCCTGTGGATCCTCGTCTCTTGGATTATCACTGGTAATAATAGTAAAATCTGCATATTTACCAGATGCCTCGCCCATCTCATATCTTCTGGACTTCGCTCTGTTTCCTCCACAGCCAAAGAGTGCAACAAGTCTCTTCGGTTCATACTCTCTGATAGCCTTAAGAAGAGACTCCAGAGACATACCATTATGAGCATAATCAATCATAAGGGTAAATGCGTCTGATATATTTATCATTTCCACACGGCCCCTGACTTTAATTATCTCTAGAATCCTCTTAATCTCATCAAAGCTTACTCCCATACAGTCTGCAACAACTATTGCAGCAAGGGAATTATAAATACTGAAATCTCCCGGCAGTGCAACACGAATATGTCCCTCAAGAGTTCCATCTATGTCATATTCAATTCCCAGAATTCCATTTTCTCTGTAAAGCTTATGTCCTCTGGCAATGTAATCTGCGTCTTCATTCTTTCCAAATGTTATTGGAGCTGCTGTGCTTCCGTCCATCATATACTCTGCTTCTGCATCATCCATATTGTAAATAGCGGTTCTACATAGAGAGAAAAGCTTCTTCTTACATTCCTTGTAATGCTCATAGCTGGTATGTTCATTTGGACCAATGTGATCTGGAGACATATTTGTAAAAATACCAAAATCAAATTCTATTCCAGCAACTCTGTCCAGCATCAGCCCCTGGGATGAAACTTCCATTACAACAGCCTCACAGTCATTATCAACCATCTCCCTGAACTTCTTCTGAATAGTAATCGAATCAGGTGTAGTATTGATTGCTGGAATCTTTTCCTTTCCATTATCTATCTCAATAGTTCCAATAAGACCGGTTTTTATTCCTGCAAGTTCCAGCATATCCTTAACCATGTAGGTTGTAGTTGTCTTTCCCTTTGTTCCAGTAATACCTATAACTGTTATCTCGTCAGAAGGTCTGCCATAGAAATTAGAACTTATGATTCCCATGGCATATCTTATATTTTCTACTTCAATAATGGCAATGGTATTCTCATCACCCTTTTCAAAATTACCATTTACAAGAATATCATTTTCCAGAATTCCAGTTAAAGTTTTCTCGGCCTTTTCTGTTACAATAGCGGCCGCTCCACTTCTGATTACATCAGGAATAAACTTTGCTCCATCAACCTTTGCTCCAGGCACAGCAAAGTATAATCCTCCTTCAACAACCTTTCTGGAATCCTGTGTTATGTCAACTATATCTTTATTAATATCACCACAGATTAATTCTATGGTTAACCCTTCAATCATATCCTTAAGTAACATCTTTTCACCTTCTCCTTTTTTATATATAAAAACTCTATATAGAAAAACTCTATATAGAAAAAGTGTCAATGAGAATCCAAATCCCATTGACACGTAATACTTCTTGATCTGAGTCCTATTAATTTGAACCCTATTTATTTGAGCCCTATTAAACTAAGCTCTATTAAACTAAGCTCTATTAAACTAAGCTCTATTAAACTAAGCTCTATTAAACTAAAACCTATTTAACTAAACCCTATTCAGCGTCAGTCTTTATCTTGACTTTTCCTTCGTACAGCTCTTCTACTGCTATTGAAAGAGGCTTCTTTCTGCAAGAACCATTTGGATAATCAACTTCATCAATCAATGGCTCTGCACCAGCTATCAGCTGTCTTGCTCTCTTTGCAGTTGCAATTACGATTGAGTAACGGCTCTGTACGATTGGCTCTTCTCCTGGTTCTACATCTTCATTTACAACATCCATAAGGTCCTTATAAGATGGGTGTATCATATTCCATTCCTCCTAGCATATTATAAAACTAATAAATATGATTATCATATAAAACTAGCTATTTATTATTTGTCTCGATTTTTAGTGTACCTTATATTAATTACACATTTTAT
Source organism: uncultured Lachnospiraceae bacterium (assembly GCA_902783605.1). Classification (GTDB taxonomy): domain Bacteria; phylum Bacillota; class Clostridia; order Lachnospirales; family Lachnospiraceae; genus Eubacterium_Q. The sequence goes on along the minus strand of CACZRU010000206.1, from coordinate 1,894 downwards.
CCCAAAAGTCAAGAAAGATTAAACTTATATTTCGTCAAGCTGTCTTTTGATGTCTATAAGGAACTGTGTCCTGTTCTCCTTCTTGCAGGTCTCACTGACCACAATAGAGTTAACCGCATCAACGCAGGTTTCGAGATCATCATTTATAACGATAAACTCATAAGACTCCATAGACTCAGCTTCCTCTGCAGCACGGGCAATCCTCTTATTAATAACCTCTTCCGACTCTGTACCTCTTGAGGTAAGTCTTTCCTTAAGAGTTTCAATATCCTTAGTTGTGATAAAGATAAGAATTGCATTAGGATACTGTGCCTTAATCTTCATAGCACCCTGAACCTCAATCTCAAGAATAACATTCTTTCCAGCTGCCATTTCGTCTTCAACGAATTTCCTTGGTGTACCATAGTAGTTATCCACATACTGTGCCCACTCAATAAGTCCGTTATAATCAATCAGTGACATAAACTCGTCAACCGTCTTGAAATAATAATCCTTTCCATCAGTCTCTCCCTCACGAGGAGCTCTTGTTGTTGCAGAAATAGATAAACTATAATCATACTTCTCACGAAGTCTCTTTATAACAGTTCCCTTTCCAGCTCCTGAAAAACCAGAAATAACGATCAGTTTTCCCTTACTCATACTCATTTCCTCTCTCTATTATTAGATGATTAAGAAAAAATTTCCTAATACACTTTACTCAATTCAGATCTCTTAGTTCAGTTACCTACTCCAGATTCTGTACCTGCTCGCGAACCTTCTCTATGCAGGTCTTCATATTTATTCCAATATCTGTAACAGATAAAGTATCTGACTTTGATAATGTTGTATTTGCTTCGCGGTTCATCTCCTGAATAATGAAGTCCAGACGACGGCCGATTGAAGTGCTAGCTTCTTTTTGATTTTTTGTATTCGCTGAGTTTCCATCACTTCCTGTATCAGCTGAAGCAGCACTTGAATCCGCCCCTGCCTCATCTGCAGTCATGGACTCTGACATCATATCACGAACTGCCTTAATGTGGCTGTGAAGTCTTACCAGTTCTTCATCCACCGCAACTCTATCTGCATATATAGCAACTTCCTGAACTATACGGCTTTCATCTATATTTGCTGTTTCAAGCAGATTCTTAACCTTTTCAGTAAGCTTTGCCTGATACTCCTCAATAATCTTAGGTGCCAGTTCTTCAACCTGACAGGTATAGCTCTCCAGTTCGTCCATCTTCTGGATAAGATCCTTTGCAAGATTTGCACCTTCCTTTGCTCTGGACTCCTTAAACTGCTTACCTGCTTCATCGAGAACCTTCTCGATCACCTGATACTCCTCATCCTCAACAAAGTAGTTCTCCTCTATTGAAAATACATCCGGATATCTTGCTATAACTGTTGGCTTATAGTCTTCAGTAAGACCATAGTCCTCTTCCATCTTCTTAAAATGAGCCATATACTGATCAAGCACATCTTTATTATATTTTACAACTGCACCAGCACTCTGAAGACTGCTATAGGTTATAAATACATCTACCTTTCCACGTTCAACGTATTTCTTCAGTCTCTTTCTTATCTCTGGTTCAAATCTGCTTATACTGCGAGGAAGCTTTACACTGATATCACAGTACCTGTGATTAACAGATTTCATCTCAATAACTACTCTTCTCAGTTCGTCAGAATATTCACTTCTGCCGAAACCTGTCATGCTATATACCATTTCAAATCTCCATATTTCTAAACAATAATACTTTAATGACTCAATTACTCAAATATTAGCTCTAATGAGACACAAACATATTATATATAAACATGTTTCCTATTTCAACCGAACAATAACTCTGTCTTGCTTATTAGTCTTTTTTAATTGGTCTTCTTATATCAGTCTTTTTTTAGTCTTTTTTTTAGTCTT